>JASHSC010000090.1 GCA_030036915.1 Terriglobia bacterium | reverse complement strand
GTCGGAGGCATTGGACCTATGGCCGCTGGGCAGTTGCCAATTCATTAGTCATTTGGTTCTCTTTGGCGATTTATTATCCCTTGCTCGGCAGCTTCCATACGCTGGCGGAGGCGGGGAAGTTCAAGGCGCTGATGAATATTGCTTCGCCGATCGGTCAAGCCTTGTTTGCACTTTCTATGCTGACCCTGCCCTATGTTTCAAGGGCGCACCACACGGATGGCAAGGTGGTGACCAATCGTTTGGCTTGGCGTTTGACCCTTTCGTACATGGGAGGGGCTTGTCTATATTGGGTTGTCTTGCTTCTCCTGCGAAAACCGGTCTTACACATCCTCTATGGCGGGAAATTTGCGCAAATTATCAACTTGCTTCCGTGGCTTGCCTTGGGGTCAATTCTCAGAATGTCCGCCGTCGCCCCGGAGATTATCCTGAAAGCGATGCACTCACCCGCGAGCGCCTTCGTAGCATACTCTGCGGCATGCGTCGTCGCAGTTCTCGTGGGAGTGCCCTGCACGCGCAAATATGGACTGAGCGGTGCATTGTTGGCATGGGTTCTCTCCAGCGCCACAGCGCTGGGAGTCGCAATTATCATGGTTCGCAGGAAAGCGAGCCGATCCGGTGCCGCGTTGGATGTATCCACCACCGCGCTGGTTCTCGCGGAGCAATCTCCCCATTAGAACTCAATGTTCAAGACGGAAATTTCGCAAGTATTAGTTTGACCCCTTTCCCCTTATGGGAAAATTTCCATGAAGGTTCTCCTTGTAGGCCATGCTTGCAGCCCTCGGCGGGGTTCGGAACTTGCCTTTACCTGGAATTGGGCTTGGCATTTGTCGCAAAGGCATGAGGTCTGGGTTGAAACCCATCCGCAGGAAAGACCGGCGATCGCCGAATTTTTGGAGGTGCATCCGAACAAGAATCTCCGGTTCGAATGGGTCACCCTGCCGCGGTGGATTGACCGTTGGCAGCCCCGAGTTGATGATCGGCACATATGGCCCCATTACATCCTGTGGCAAAAAGCCGCACTCTGGAGAGCCCGGCGGCTTCATCGTGAAGTTGGGTTTGATCTGGTTCATCACGTCAGTTGGGGGACAATTTCCGAACCACCATCCCTCTGGAAGCTTTCCATCCCATTTGTTTGGGGACCCATCGGCGGAGGTCAGACTGCTCCGCGGGCATTTCGAAGATATTTCGGCTCCGCGTGGCGGCGTGAGCAGATCCGGGCGGCCCGCTTGAAATTAATATCCTGTCGCCCCGCGCTGCGATGCGCAATCCGTAACTCTTCGCTCATCCTATCGACCAATTCCGAAACCACAAGCATATTGCAGCGGGCCGGAGCTAGGTTCGTGGTTCCTTTCTTGGATTCCGGTGCGCGGGAAGATTTTCTCGCGCCCGAGCCTCCGACTTTGCGGCCTTCCTCGCAATTCAAACTCTTGTGGGTTGGCCAGTTGGAGCCGAGAAAATGCCTCCCGCTGGCACTTGAGGCGCTGGCGCAAACCAAGGATATGTCCACCCGGCTTCTCATCGCGGGACGCGGCTCGATGCGGGAAGAATGGCGGCGCTACGCGGATGCGTTGGGCCTAAGCGACCGCGTGACTTTTATGGGCCCGGTCCCCTACTCGCAAATGCCTGCGCTTTATCGTTCCGCGGACGCTTTTATTTTTACGAGCCTGCGGGACTCATTTGGCTCTCAGGTGATCGAGGCCATGTCGAGCGGTCTGCCGGTCATTACCCTTGGCCACCAGGGTGTGGGCGCCATGATGCCCTCCGATGCTGGCATCAAGGTTCCTGTCAAAACCGCGCTCGAAACTGTGGCGGGACTGGGTTGGGCCATTCGCAGACTTGCCTACGCACCCGAAGAAAGGTTACGCATGGGCCGGGCCGCGTGGGAGTTTGCCAGAACCCAGACCTGGGCACGTCGGGCGGAAACGATGTCAGGACTGTACGAAGGTATTGCGCGAAAGCAGTTCGCGTTCGACGAAGCGAACAAGGAAATTGCGGTTTAGATTTATACGTCGCAAAAATCCGGGACAATTTGTCCGAATTCGATTTTCCCATTTGGTCAGCACAGCATTTCATGAGCCTGCAACCTGCACTTCGACCATCACCCGCTGCGAGCCCGCAGGTGGAAGTCACCGCTCCTCCACCTCCGCCCGTTCCGACCACCGAGGAAAAAGACGTCCACGCTCTGGCTTCGGGCGTGGGGGTCGTCTTGGCGGGCAGGACCGTCGGCCGGGTCCTTCGCCTTCTAGTAGACATAACCCTCGCGCGCGTTCTGGCTCCCACAGTGTTCGGGCAATACGCGATTGGGTGGACCATTACACGGATTGTGACGCTGGTTTCGCCCCTTGGACTGGACGACGGCGTGATTCGCTATGGCTCATTGAATCGCCATCGCGACAAGGCGGTTGTGAAGGGGGTTATTCAGGAATCCATTCGTCTGTCGCTGGTTACGGGCTTGTTACTCGGTGTGGCGTTTTATCTGGCGGCTCCGTGGTTGGGAGAATCGAAATTTCACAGCGCCGGAATAGCTACAGTTTTCAAATGGTTCGCACTTACTTTTCCGCTGATTTCCTGTTTGCGAGTTGCTGCGGCGGCAACACAGATATCTCAGCGCATGAAGTTCTCCGTTTATGCGGAAGAGGTGAGCCAATCCGCGCTGGCTCTCATTTTGATTATCGTCTTTTATTTCTTCGGGTGGGGTCTGAATGGGGCGCTAGCGGCGATCGTTCTTTCGTGGGGAGTTTCGCTGCTCCTCGGACTCCACTATGTGCGCCGCCTGTTTCCCGAAGTTGTTTCCAAGCAGATTCAGCCAAAGTTTCTCGGCAAGGAATTGATTCTGTTTTCGCTCCCTGCGAACCTGGCGATCGTGTGCGGCATGATTCTCATCTGGGTGGACCGGCTCTTCGTTGGGTATTTCCGTTCCGCCGCCGAGGCCGGCACCTACCACGCGGCGTCGCAGCTTTCCATCGCGCTGGCAATCATCTTGAGCGCTTTCGGAGCCATGATGTCGCCCATGACCGCTGACCTCTATCACCAGGGGAAGGTGCAAAGGCTGGAAGAGATGTTTCGTGTAAGCACCAAATGGTCTCTGTATTTGAGCATTCCAGTTTTCCTCATTATGTGCGCTGTTCCTTCACAAATCATGATGGTGGCGTTTGGAA
>JASHSC010000089.1 GCA_030036915.1 Terriglobia bacterium | reverse complement strand
ATGGCGGCCGATCAAGGTCTTGAGCTCCATTTGGGCGTTTCGCTCAAGGTCCGGATAGCACCCGGATGCGTCCAAAACCGGGAAACCATACTCGAGAATGGGAATAACGTGTTCGACCGACAGTTTTGCCCGGTAACGCAGCGCGAGCGAATAGGCGTAGTCATAAGCCTTCACAGAGCCTTCAGAAAAATCCACGGGACAGACAATCCGTTCGATCTTAACCATGCCGTCTCCGATCGAGGGGCGCCACTTCGCATCCAATGACTTATCGCGCCCACGACGTTGCAATAGCATAGGAGGTGCCAAATGCTGGTTGGACTGATAACCCATTGATTGACAAGGGATTACTAATCAAGAGGAAGGGACTGGCCGAACATTTAAAGGAAGGCGCTCATGACCTTGATTGGTCACGTGACCATTCTAGGTCAGAAACCCTCGCGGCTCGAAGATGTATACCTGAGCAGTCTTTCAAAATGAAAGCTGCTGGCCGATTCACAACGCCCAAATGAACCATTTTTTGCGATCCCGGTCGTGCGTAACGTTACGTACTTGGTGTGAAGACCGGTGCCGGGACACCGCAAGCGATGTTCCTAATGTTGCGTGCCTGCCTTCATAGATCAAGTACCGCTCTTACCGTCGAATCCCCTTCTGAGCGGTAAAGCCGGAAATCTAGTTTTTCACAAAGGCGGCGCATCTGATAATTTTCGGAAAGGATTTCAGCCGTGATGCCCAGAAGTTTTTCGTCACGACCGACCTTGACCAGGCGCCCTAGCAATTCCGCCCCCACTCCTTGACGCTGGAACTGGTCGGCCACGACAATCGCTATCTCACCCTCGTTCGTGGCCGGTATTTTGCTTAATCGCCCGACGCCGATGATTTCCGCTTGAAGTGTCTTTGCGTCAGTCTTTTCAGCCACAAGCGCTATCTCCCGGTCATAATCGATGAAACAGATTCGAGTAAGGCGCTCGTGAGCCACGCGGATGTCGAAGGGCAAGACGTGAAAATAGCGCATGTAAACACTGCTCTCCGAGAGTGTCTTGTGGAAGTTCACCATCAGCGGCTCGTCTTCAGGGCGAATGGGGCGGATGGTGAGAGGGGTGCCGTCCTTCATCGTCCATGAGGCGACATATTGTTTCGGATAAGGGCGAATGGCGAGCTTGGGCAATTGGCGTTCATCGACGTCCCGGCCGTGAACGATGATGCGAGCGTCGAGAGCGACAAATCCCTCAGAGGATGCGAGTAAGGGGTTGATATCGATCTCTTTGATCGTACGCTGTTCGACGACGAGCTGGCTGAATCGGACCATGAGTTCTTCCAGCCCGGCGAGATCGACGGGCTTGCGGCCGCGCACCCCCTGGAGCGCGGAAAAAATCCGGGTCTGCTCCATCATGCGTCGCGCCAGCGTTGTATTGAGCGGTGGCAGGGCGAGGGCACGGTCCTTAAACACTTCCACGATCTGTCCGCCCAAGCCAAACAGCAGCACCGGACCAAATTGTGGGTCCAGCGTGCTGCCGGTAATGAGCTCATATCCCTCCCGCTTGATCATGGGCTGCACCGTGACACCCAGGAAGCTTGCGCTGCCGACCTTAAGCCGCGCAGACGATTCGATGGCCTGGTAGGCGCGGCGCACCGCCATCTCATCCTCCAGGTTGAGTTCCACGCCCCCAACATCCGTCTTGTGCGTAACCGTTTCAGAATAAAGCTTCAGAACGACGGGGTAGCCGATTTCGGCGGCCTGCTTGACCGCCTCTTCCTCACCTCTGGCAACACGCGTTTCGACGACAGGAATACCGTAAGCTTTGAGCACCTGCTTCGATTCAACCTCGGTCAGCAGCGAACGCCCTGCTGAGCGCGCGCCCTGGATAGCCTTTTCGGCCAGTGCTCGATTGAGCGCTCCTTTCTCGCCGTCCGCCGCGAGATGAGGTGTCTCGTACAGCCCACGCAAGTTGTAGCTGTATCGCCACATGTACTGAAACGCGCGAGCTGCGGTATCCGGGTAAGGGAAGGTAGGGATGTTGGCGGCGTTGAGAATCGCTTCGCCTGCGGCCACTTGCACTCCACCCATCCAGCTCGCCAGGATGGGTTTACGGTCGAGCCGGGCGTGGGGCTTGAGTCGCTCGGCGGTTTGCGTCGGGTCGGTCATGGCCTGCGGGGCAAGAACCACCAAGAGGCCGTCGCTGTTCGGGTCTCGGGACACCACTTCGACGGCCTGAGTGTAAAGCTCGGGACTGGCATCCCCCAGAACATCGATGGGATTGCCGTGACTCCAATGGGGCGGAAGAATCCGGTTGAGAGCCTCAACCGTGTCACTTGACAGTTCCGCCAGTTGCCCTCCCTGGCCGATCTGGGCGTCGGTAGCCAGAACGCCAGGGCCGCCGGCGTTGGTCAGAATCGCGAGCCGCGGACCGTTGGGACGCGGTTGCTTCGAGAGTACCTCGGCCATATAAAAGAGGTCAGAAATATTCTGGACGCGTAAGACACCGCACCGCCGGAACGCAGCATCGAGTACCTCGTCGCTGCCCGTGAGAGCTCCGGTGTGTGAGGCAGCGGCTTTAGCGGCCGCCTCGGTGCGACCCGCCTTAATCACGATGATCGGCTTTGCGAGAGCCACCTGCCTTGCCGCCGATAGGAAGGAGCGGGCATCGCCTATCGATTCCATGTAGATAATGATGCTCCGCGTCCG
>JASHSC010000088.1 GCA_030036915.1 Terriglobia bacterium | reverse complement strand
GAGGGGGTCGTGCGGGCGATTTGCCCTACCGCCAAAAGCCTTTGGGCGATTGGTGCCATAAGGCCGCGACTAAAGATGAGACTTTGCAAATGAGACTCTCTTGACATTTCATCGGGAGCGCAAATATCATGCCCGTGATTACAAAGGCCATTCGCGAAGTTGCCAGTATGAATTTCCGGCGCGCGTACCTGAAGGGGGCAAGGTATGTTGACTGGACGGCATTACGACGAAGGTTTCTTTTCGGCCAATCAACGCAAGAATTCCGCAACCCATTCTTTCTGCCCCTCTGATCTTAAGGTGGAAAATTACGGCGCCCCAAGAGAGTCCGCAAAGGACAGAGGGAGAATCCGATGAGAAAAGCGACCTGGGCTTTGATTGCAGCGATCACCCTATTATTTCCCAACCTTGCTTCGGCTCAAGTCGGCAGCGCCAGCATCAATGGCATTATCACTGACACAAGCGGGGCAGTGATTCCCGAGGCATTGGTCACCATCACCAACCTTGCCACGACCGGAAAAAGGGAAGTCCATTCCAACGGGACGGGGAATTATGTGTTTCTGGATTTGCAACCCGGCCGGTATAAGCTGGAGGTTTCAAAGGAGGGCTTTGCGGTTTCGACGCTGCCGGAGTTCACCCTGGAAGTGAATCAGGCCTCCACCTACGACTTTACGCTCAGGCCGCGCACGGCTACACAATCCGTAACCGTCGAAGCCCAAGCCACCATGGTCCAGGCCGCAACCGCCACCCTGGGGAGCGTGGTTTCTCCCACCGAGGTGGAAGATTTGCCCCTCAACGGCCGCAACTTCACCCAGATTCTTAATCTCACACCGGGCGTCAGTCCCATCAGCGTGGGGCAGAATTCCGGAACGACCGTGCAGTTTAACCACGCCGTCGGCACATTCTCCTATCCCTCCGTAAACGGCCAGAGCAATCGCAGTAACTTTTTCTATATGAACGGCGCGAATGACCAGGGATCGTTTGGCAGTTCCTATGATTTTCCCCCCATCGTCGACCAGATTCAGGAATTCAAGGTCGAGTCGCACCCCGACTCTGCGGAAACGGGAGGCGTCCTGGGCGGAGTGATCGACGTGGTCACCAAGTCCGGCACCAACCACTTCCACGGTGACGTCTGGGAATTCGTGCGCAACAATGCCTTCGACGCGCGCAATCCTTTTCTCACCACGGTCGTTCCCTACAAACAGAATCAGTTTGGAGGCACAATTGGCGGCCCGGTGATTCTGCCCGGATATCACGGTCGTGACAAAACGTGGTTTTTCGGGGCTTACGAAGGGTTTCGCAACCATACGACGGCGAGCAGCGAGTTCACCACCGTAACTCCTGCGGAATTGACCGGCGATTTCAGCCTGGTGAAGGCGCAGATTTACAATCCCTTCAGTACCGCGCCGGATCCCGCCAATCCGGGGAAATTTCTTCGCCAGCCTTTTCTCTGCACTGCGGCTGGAACTCCCGAACCGGCCGTGAACGGCATTCAGGCCGTGGGCGGAACGGCGTGCAACATCATCCCTACGAACATGATCGACGCGGGCATGGCTGGCTATATTTCCGCGATTGTGCCAGTCACCACCGGGCTACCCAACAGCAACGGCGTTCTGGTGAACACCACGCCCAATGACACGCGGCAGGACCTGGGTTCCATGCGCTTTGACCATAACTTCAACGACAAGAACAGCGTCTTCGTGATGTACTCGGGATTCACCGAGCCGGTGTCGGCGACGGCGGGGGTTCCCAACGTCTATCAATACACTTGGGCGCACGGCTATCAGGCGGTGGCGACCTACACGCATACTTTCGGCGGGAATGGTGTGGCGGATTTCACAGTGGCTCGCGTGCGAGGACAGGGAAATATCCAGGTTCTTTATCCCTCCTCAGCCGCCACGGCCTGGGAATCGGCGGGATTCGCCCCCGCCTTTGCCGGCAATTTCATTGGTAACTCATCCTACGATCCCGGGATCAACATCTCGGGATACTTTTCCGTCGGCACGGGCAACATCCATCAGACGATTCCGTTCACGGATACTGACGAGGTGAAGGGCGATGCGGCGATTACTCATGGGCGACACACGCTGAAATTCGGCGCCAACATCCAGACTAATAACAATCCGCCGTGCAGCATCCGCACGGCCCTGAGCGAAACTTTCAGCTCCATCAACACCGACAATCCGGAAACCTCCGCGGGCGGCAACGCGCTGGCGTCGTACCTGCTGAGTGTTCCCAATTCCGCCGCTCGGCGCAATGTGTGCGAGTCGCAAACGGGCGGCTGGGTTGATGGTTTCTTCGTGCAGGACCAATGGAAGCCCACCAGCAAATTAACCGTTAACATCGGTTTCCGGTACGACTTCACCATCATTCCCCACTACGGAAACGTCTCAACGGGCAGCATCTATACCGGCGACCTCGATCTCCAAAACGGCACCTACATCCTTGAGGATACGCCGCCGGCCTGTTCTGCCACGGTCGGTGCCCCGTGCATCCCAGGTGGAACCCTTCCGGCGAATGTGGTTGTTACGCCCCACAGCGACCATGGGATCTACAACAATACCTTCGACAATTGGCAGCCACGACTGGGGGTAGCGTACCGTTTGCGGCCCAACACTGTAGTGCGCGCGTCGTTTGGCAGATTCTTTGACAACTGGGCTGCCGTATTGCAAATGGCTCAGAACTTTGAGGGATCCTGGCCCAGCATCGGCCAGTTGAATGTGAACAACCTCAACTTGCCCGAGCCTTCCACACCCACGCCCACTGCCACGGCGGAAGACCCGGAGCATTTGGGAACCTCAGTGCCTCTGCCCGCTGCCAATCCCTTCGGCCAGGTGAACTACTTCGCCAACCCGGCGATTCAGAATCCTTATTCCGAGATGTGGAACATCGGAGTGGAGCAGCAGTTTGGAGTCAACACAGTCGTGGCCGTAAATTATGTTGGATCGGAGACCATCCGCGCCGACGTGGGACTGTACGGTAACACGGCGCTTACGCCCGGCGCGGGCACGCCCCAGTTGCGCGCTCCCTACACTTACATTACACCCTCTTATTACGACAATAGCATCGGCCGAGCCAGCTTCAACGCGCTCGAGGTGAGCCTCAATCGCCGCACCGCCCGCGGGCTGACTTATCGTTTGTCCTACACCTGGTCCAAGACCATGGACTTCGGCGCTGACGGTTGGTTTGACTCCGAGGGAACGGTGATTCAGCAGCCCTATAATCTGCAATCCGCCCACAGTGTGGCCGGCTACGACTTGACCAACATGTTTTCCACCAACTGGGTGTATGAATTGCCCTTCGGACCGGGTAAGCAATTCAACGCCGGCAATCGCGTGGTGTCACAAGTGATCGGCGGATGGAAATTGAACGGCATCGTAACGCTGCAAAGCGGGCAGCCGTATAGTGTGGAAGCGCCTTCGGGCATCGCCAATACCGGCAACACTGTGGAATTGGCCAATATTGACGGCAATCCTTCGCTCTCCAATCGTTCCGCGGCGGAATGGTTCAACACCGCCGCCTTTGCTTCACCGGCCGAATACACCTTCGGCAACGTTGGACGCAACACCCTGCGGAGCAATTGGTATAAGAACGCCGATCTGGCTCTCTTCCGCGATTTTCATATCAAGGAAAGAATGATGTTCGAACTGCGCGGAGAGTTTTTCAACGCCTTCAACAACGTTGTGTGGGCCGTGCCCGACAACAACACAGGCGACACTACTTTCGGACGAGCGCTCAGCGTCATCAACACTCCGCGGCAGGTTGAAATCGCGGCGAAGTTTTATTTCTAATCGGCATGTGGGGGCGGTCCTCGGGGCAACCGCAGGGGTTGCCCTTACAATGTTCCTACAGGTTCCAAATCTTCACCTCTTCGCATGCCCGAGCCACTTTAATTGTGCAAATTTCCAGGAGCTTCATGAAGGATCAAACACGCAGGGAATTCTTGGGGACGCTCGCCTCAGGAGCGGCAGCCGTAAGTACGGGGGAAGCCCCACCGGCGGAAAGCCAAACCCGTAAACGGCCCAACGTCATTTTTATCCTCTCGGACGACCAGGGCTACGGCGATTACGGATTTGCCGGCAATACGCAGATTCGCACCCCCGCCTTTGATAAGTTTTATAGCGAGGGTGCGCACTTCACCAATTTCTATATTCAGCCCGTGTGCTCACCCACCCGCTCGTGTTTGATGACGGGGCGCTACCTCTACCGCACGGGAATTGTGGACACCTGGGTGGGTGTCTCCATCATGCGGGCGACGGAGACGACGCTTGCGCAGGCACTCGCGAAATCCTCGGGCTACAAAACCGGCATTTTCGGAAAATGGCATTTGGGCGATCACTATCCTTACCGTCCCATGGATCGCGGCTTTGACCGCGCCGTCACCCTGACGGGCGGCGGCATCAACGGGACCGACGATCCGATGGACAATTACTATTCTGACCCCACACTTTCGCACAACGGCGTCCTTCGTCACGATCAGGGCTACTGCACAGACATTTTCTTTAACGAAGCCATCCGCTTCCTTGAGGAGAACCGCGAACATCCCTTTTTCATTTACCTTCCCACCAACGTCGTACACGAGCCGCTCCAAGTGCCGGAGAAATACGCCGCGCCCTACCGCGCCATGGGCCTGGACGATTCTGTTTCTAAACTCTACGGCATGGTGGCGAATCTTGACCAGAACATCGCCAAGCTCTTTGCCAAACTCGGGGAGTTGGGCCTGGAGGAAAACACTGCCGTGCTGTTTCTCAGCGATAACGGCGGCGCCCCGCCCAAGCGCTTCAACGGCGGGCTGCGCGGCTACAAAGGGGAAGTTTACGAGGGCGGCACCAAGACGCAGTTTCTGGGGCGCTGGAAGGGCCACATTCCTGCAGGCAAGGAAGTTGACCGCATTGGCGGGCATATCGATATTTTCCCAACCGTTTTCGGCATCTGCGGCGTTCCGGTGCCTTCCGGTTTGGATCTCGACGGCGCGAACTTATTCCCCCTAATGACCGGTGAAGCCAAATCGTGGCCGGACCGGCATCTCTTTATCCAGCAGAGCCGGCCGGACGTGGATGGTTGGAACGTCCCGCGCATTTATACACATGCCATGGTGCGCGGGCAACGCTACAAAATCGTGATGTCGGCGCCCGGCAAGGATACCTTCAGCAGGCCGGCCGCCTTCGGCGAAACCGAACTTTACGACATGGCGAGCGACCCCGGGGAGCAGTACAACATTGCCGCTGATCATCCGGAAATTGTTTTTGACATGCGCACGCGCTATGAGAACTGGTTTTGGGATGTGACGCGAGGGCTGGAACCTCCCGTGCGGAACCACCTGGGAACGGCGGCCGAAAATCCTATTGTCCTGGCGACGCAAGACATGCGCGGGCCGCGGGCTCCGCTTGCGCCCTGGAATTGGGTCCAGGTGCATCACATGGCGAGTACGGAAATGAACGGCTCGGGTTTTTACGAGGTGGAACTCACCCGAGGCGGTCGCTACCGTTTCGCCTTGCGCTTTGGACCTCCCGGCGGGAAGGATATTCCCATCATGAAACCCGGCAAAGCCTTCCTGAGTATTGCAGGAGCGACGCTGGAGAAGCCAATTACCGAGGGCGATACAGAAATTGTTTTCGAATTGCCCCTGAACGCCGGCCCTACACGCCTCGAAGCTCTGCTAACCGGTCAAAGATCAGACGGCGACGCTGTATCTCCCGTGCAAATCGAGGTCAAATTTTTGGGGAATTCGTAGACGCGTTTTGCCCCCCGGCCCCGCCCCCGGATGGCTGATTTCGTTCGCCGCCGAGACTTTTTTTCCACAAGAAAAGCTGGAAGAAACCACTACCTTTGGCGCGCCTGAACGAAAACAGCCTCTCACACTTTAAGGCCGGTTGGTGCTAAAATTCGCTCCCGGTTGCGAGGTCCGCAGGTCATCATCCTCAGCGACATAACTTGAAGCGGCGATCTCCGATCTGACGTTGGTGGTCAGAGAGCCGCTATCTTTGAAGACGCAAGCATTTGCGTCGCGCCGTATGGAACTAAAGGGGGCTTCAAGAGTGTCGGACCACCATTTTGTCACAAAGAATCAAATTGCATTAACGGCCGGTGCAATTCTTCTACTTCTCGTCTCGACCAATTCCATTCTTCTTCACTCGCAGGAGAGAAGTACAACGCCGCCGACCGCTGAAGGCAGCGAATGGCCGGTTTATGGCGGCTCTCCGCTGGACATGCGGTATTCGCGGCTCGCGCAGATCAATCGGGACAACGTTCAGCAACTTAAAGTTGCCTGGAGCTACGACACCGGCGAGTCGGGAGGTTTGGAAACCAGTCCCCTTGAGGTCGATGGGGTGTTGTACGGCTACACCCCCACGCAAAAGGTGTTTGCCCTGGATGCTGCCACCGGCAAGCTCCTCTGGAAGTTTGATTCCGGAATCGTGGGGCGCCAGCCGGATCGTGGGCTGGCTACCTGGAGCGATGGGCAACACCGCCGCATTCTGGCGGGAGTTATGAATTACGTCTATGCCCTTGACGCGCGCACGGGGAAGCCGATTCAATCATTTGGCGATAACGGCCGAGTGGACTTGCGTGAGAGACTGGGCCGCGATCCCAAGTCGCTGTTCATTGCGCTGACCAGCCCGGGCATCGTCTACAAAGATTTGCTGATTGTCGGCGGCCGGGAGCCCGAATCGTTGCCTTGTGCTCCGGGTGACATTCGCGCCTACGACGTGCGCACCGGCAGAATGGTCTGGTCATTTCACACGATTCCTCATCCTGGCGAGTTCGGTTATGACACTTGGCCGCCCGACGCCTGGACCTACAGCGGCGCCGCCAACAATTGGGCGGGCATGGCGCTGGACCCTCAGCGGGGCATCGTCTATGTGCCCACGGGTTCCGCTGCGGCGGACTTTTACGGCGCCAATCGCGTGGGTGACGACCTGTTTGCCAATTGCCTGCTTGCCCTCGATGCCGCAACCGGCAAGCGGATTTGGCACTTCCAAGGCGTCCGCCACGACCTCTGGGATCGTGACTTTCCATCCCCACCCGTTTTGGTGACGGTTTATCGTGATGGGAAACCGGTTGACGCCGTCGCCCAAACCTCCAAGCAAGGCTTTGTCTTCCTGTTTGACCGCACGGACGGAAAGCCGCTGTTCCCCATTGAGTATCGAGCTTATCCCGCGAGTCCGGCGGAAGGAGAAGTGACCGCGGCCACTCAGCCGCTCCCCACTTTGCCCGCCCCCTACGCGCGCCAGTTATTTACGGAGGACATGGTGACGAACCGGACGCCGGCGGTGCACGCCTGGGCGCTCGAAAAATTCCGCAAGATGCGAAGTGACGGGCAATTCCTGCCTTTTGCCGTCGGCCAGGACACCGTGGTTTTTCCCGGCTACGATGGCGGTGGGGAATGGGGCGGTCCGGCCGTGGACCCGGAAACCAGAATCCTCTACGTCAACTCGAATGACATCGTGGACACCGGCGGACTCGAAGAAAACACTTCGCAAGATACCACCGGCCAGCATGTTTATATGAACCAGTGCGCAGTGTGCCACCATGACGATTTGGGCGGCTCCCCTCCCGATTTTCCGTCCCTCCGGGGCATCGGCTCACGCCTGTCACAACAGCAGATTTCGACTGTCATTCAGCAAGGCCGCGGACGAATGCCTTCGTTCAGCAATCTCCCCCCTCAGTACGTCACGGCGCTGGTGCACTTCCTCGTGGGGATCGAAGACAAAAGGAAGCTGCAGACCGTCGACGAAGGCCCACCCGCAAAGCTTCGATTCGCGGGATATGGCAAGTTTCTCGATCCTGACGGCTATCCCGCTGTCGTTCCTCCCTGGGGAACGCTTAACGCCATTAATCTGGACACGGGAGCATATGTCTGGAAAATACCCTTTGGGGAGTACCCGGCGCTTGCCGCCCAGGGGATGAAGAATACGGGCACGGAAAATTACGGTGGCCCGGTCGTGACCGCAGGCGGATTACTCTTCATCGGCGCCACCAACTTCGACAAGAAATTCCACGCCTTTGACAAATCCACCGGCAAGCTGCTGTGGGAAACCACGCTGCCCTTCGCCGGCAATGCCACTCCGGCAACGTATGAAGTAGGCGGACGCCAGTACGTGGTGATCGGTGCAGGAGGAGGCAAGGACCTGACATCACCTTCCGGCGGGGTCTATGTTGCCTTTGCGCTTCCGCCGCGCTCGTAGGGGGCGTTCACGAGCCGCCCCGAGGGCCACAGCGACAATGTCTTGCTTGTGCAGCAATTCGTGCCGCGGTACGCTAAGCGCGCTATGAGCCCCTGCAAACTTATTTGCACCTCAAGGCAATCGCGCGGATTGCCTTGCCGGCAAAGAATTCTGTTGCCGAGTGTGGCGACTTTGGCTCTTCTTAGCCTGGCGCTTGCACGGCCGCTGCGCGCCGACACGATTTCGGGCACCATCAAGGACCCTTCCGGCGCACTGGTGGCTGATGCGCGAGTGGAAATCACGGGGGGAGCGCTCACCCAGGCAATCGTCCTTGCGTCGGACAACACCGGGCGCTTTACCGCTCTACATCTCGACCCAGGTTAATACTCGATTCGTGTCATCAAGGCCGGATTCGAGGATTTGGTTACCACCGTGGATTTGCACGGCACGGCTGAGCTGCAACTGGCTCTAAGAATCGCTCCACAGCAGACGAACGTCAGCGTCAGCGGAAAAGGGCGGGAATTCGCGAATTCCGACCCGGTGTACCGTCAACTTCGCGACGTGGGTTTGGGCGACACGTACCGGTGTGAAAACTTTTCGATGAATGTGGACGTGGGATCCTTCACCTTCACTTCCGGCACGCTCACCCTGCTCAATCCTGTCAACCGTTTCATCACGGGAGCTGTCTTTATCGGCAAGGGGCACTTTACGCTCAAGCCTGTCATCGTGTTCGATGGGCGCGAGTTAATGCGGTGTTCAGGGAGCGCCACGCTTGAGGAAGATTTCACGGCCGTGGTACTTCGCTTTAGCCCACGTTACTACCTGACATTGGGCAAGGGCTTTCTCGACAAGGTTGACACGCTTCCGGAAGCCGCCTCGGTTTTTCACGCCTGGCAGGAAAGAGTAAGGCACCGCCACGAAGTTCCCGAAGGCTTCACCCAGGCGATTCTGGAAAACGAGACAATGGATAACGTCGATGCGGACGTGCTCGCCGCCGTTTATAATCCCCAGCATCCCCCGTTCTTCAACGCTTACATTCAGGGAACACATCACAAGGACCTGCGCTTTTTCATGCGCGAGGTTGTAGGGGCGATACCGCAACTGGATACCCCCGAGGAGGTGGCCCTCATTAATTGCGATCCCGACGCAATGGATGACGGCATCTGGTATTCCCAGCACCTGGTGACGGAACTGAACGACCGTACCGCGAATTCGCGCGAGGATCGCCGGCTGTTCGCCACGCATCGCTACAACATCGAAACCGTCATCGGCAAGAACAGCCACCTCTTCGGCCGCGCCGGCATTACCTTTGCGCCGCTTTTGCCTGGCGAGCGCGTGATGAAATTCGGACTTCTCCCTTCTCTGCGCGTCTCGCGCGTTATCGACCGGGATGGCCATGACCTGCACTTTATACAGGAAGAGAGAAAGCAAGATGGGTCGTTCTATGCCGTTCTGGACTCAGCCTTGGACGTGGGGCAGGAATATTCCATCACTATCGAATATGCGGGCGACAAGGTGTTGTTCAATGCCGGCAACGGAAGCTATTACGTGGGCGCGCGCACATCGTGGTACCCGAATCTGAACGGTTTTGGGGAAAAGGCGCTCTACGACCTGACGTTCAAAGTACCGCGCAGGAACGTTGTGATCAGCGTGGGCAAACTGCAAGGGGAGTCCGACGAAGATGAATATGCTGTGTCCCATTGGGTTACTCCGGTGCCGGTGGCCGTGGCGGGGTTTAATTACGACCAATACGAAAAGATGGAGTGGCCCGATACCATCACCCACTACGACATCTCGGGATTCTACTTGACCCAACTGCCGAACAGCCTGGGTCCGTTCCAGAGCACACTGGGAGTCATGCCGCCACGCGCGATGACGAAGTATGCGCTGGACCAGGCGCGCGCCCAGATGCAGCTTTGCACCCTTTATTTCGGCAGATCGCCCTATGATAACGTCGCCATTACCGAGCAGCCTGACTTCTACTTTGGACAATCATGGCCCAGCCTGGTTTACCTGCCCATTTCTGCTTACATTGATTCCACCCTGCGCTGGCTGTTGTTCGGCCAGATTGATACGCAGTTCAGCGGCTTCGTGCAGGAAGTCACTCCCCATGAGGTGGCGTACCAATGGTTCGGCCATGCCGTCGGCTGGGCGTCCTACCATGATCTCTGGCTTTCGGAAGGCTTCGCGGAATTTGCGGCCGGCTTATTCCTGCAGCAAGCGATGGGGCCGAAATGGCAGAAGGATTATCTTGAGTTCTGGGAGCGCCAGCGGAGACGCATCCTGGATCAGAACAATTTCGGCGTGTCGCCCAACGACGCCGGGCCCCTGTGGCTGGGGTTGCGGCTGATTTCTCCGCGTTCGCTCTCCGCTTATCAGGGTGACGCCTATTCCAAGGGCGCATATATTCTGCTGATGCTGCGCTCGCTGATGTATGCTGACCAGGGCACGGGCAATCGCGACCAGGATTTCATTGACATGATGCATGATTATGTGGAGAGTCACCGCGACGCACCGGCCTCCACCGAATCATTCATGGCCGTCGTCGACAAACACATGCCGAAGAAGCTGGATCTCCAACAGAATGGCCGCCTCGACTGGTTCTTCCGTGAATGGGTCTACGGAACGCAGGTCCCGCGCTATCAGCTCAAGTATGACGTACAGCGCGAGAGTGGCGGCAAAATCCGTGTGGAGACGGAGATTATCCAAAGCAATGTGGACAGCAACTTCGCCATGTTTGTGCCCGTCTTCGTCGATTTTGGCAAGGGTATGGTGCGGTTAGGCCAGGTCGCAGTGATCGGGAATTCCACCCGCAAGGTCAACTTTGTTCTGGACCGCGAGCCCAAGAAGGTCGCTCTCAACGCCTACAAGGACATTCTGGAGCGCTGACGAAGTGGGAATTCGCCCAATGCTCCACCGCCAGTGCAACTTACGCCTCCCCGGGCAGTCTCCGTTACGGCGGGCTTGGTTGATCGCGCCACTTCGGGGGCGTGACGGTTACCTCAACCGGCGTCCAGGGCTTCGCCTCATGGATCCGCCTCAATTCCACGAGAAGCCGCACATCCGTAGGCTTCGAGCCTGCCTTTTCGAGCTCGTGGAATGCAGTTGAAGCGCGCAGCACGGCCCCCGCCGGGCGATCCGGCGGATAGAAGCCTACATTCCCAATCAGGATGTTTTTACGCTCGATCTGTCCGGCGGCCGGCAGGTAAGAGAGATACGCCAGAATTTGAAAGGGCGTCATCTCGGGGTTGTG
>JASHSC010000087.1 GCA_030036915.1 Terriglobia bacterium | reverse complement strand
GCCTACACCACCTGGCTGGAACGCAAAGTAGTAGCGCACATCCAAGCGCGTTGGGGACCGTATCTGGTGGGCCCGCACGGATTATTGCAGCCTCTGGCCGACGGAATTAAATTCATCCTCAAAGAGGAGATCGTTCCTGCGGAGGCCGATAAGTTCATCTACTGGCTCGCCCCGTTCCTGGGGTTTGTCCTCGCATTTCTGGCGATTTCCGTGATTCCCTTTGGCGAGGGTTTCACGTTCCACGGCCATCCCATTGCGTTTCAGATTACCGATTTGAACATCGGCCTGCTCTTCGTTTTCGCCGTGACCTCGCTGGGCGTCTATAGCATTGCGCTTGCCGGATGGTCATCCAACAGCAAGTACCCGCTCTTTGGCGGACTGCGATCCTCCGCGCAGATGATCAGTTATGAATTATCCCTGGGCCTAGCGGTCATCGGCACACTGATGATGGCCGGCACGCTGAGCTTGCGCGGCATCGTCAATGCGCAGAGCGGCTCCTGGCATTTCTTCGGGGTCAACACTTACATTCCGCATTGGTATATTTTTGCCCAGCCCATCGGATTTTTTGTTTATTTCACTTCGGCGATTGCAGAAACGAATCGCGTGCCCTTTGATCTTCCCGAAGGCGAAACGGAACTGGTGGCCGGATACCACACTGAGTACAGCAGCATGAAATTCGCCATGTTCTTCATGTCGGAATACGCCAACATGGTGACGGTCTCTTGCCTTGCCACGCTTCTGTTTTTTGGCGGGTGGCACGGGCCAGTGTTCGGACCCACAATTCTGCGGATTTTTCTACCGGTGTTTTGGTTTTGTGTGAAGGTATTTGCATTCATGTTTTTCTACATCTGGATGCGCGGCACGCTTCCGCGCTTCCGCTATGACCAGCTCATGTCCCTGGGGTGGAAATTTCTCTTGCCGCTGGCGCTGGCGAATATTCTGGTAACAGGATTTCTAATCGCTTGGCGGGGATGATGACCAACAGAAAGGATTCGATTTGAACACAGGCAGGTGACCACCAGCACCGATGGATATACTCTTTTACATCGCCGCCGCGATAACCATCCTAGCCGCGCTGAATATGGTGCTGCAGCGCACGCCCGTTTATAGCGCGCTGTCACTGATTGTCGTGCTCTGCTCGCTGGCAGTGGTTTACTTGCTGCTGGGCGCGGAATTCATGGCGGTGCTCCAGGTCATCATTTATGCCGGGGCGATTATGGTGCTTTTCGTTTTTGTCATCATGCTGCTGAACGCGGGGCACGAGGTTCCGAGCCAGCGGAGCCGCTTCGCCAAATGGCTGGGGGCGCCGATTGTGGGGGCGTTTCTGGTGGAGATGCTGATGGCGGTCTGGAATCAATTTCCGACAGCTGGCGCCACTCGGCCCCCGCATCTGGATGGAAGCCCCGCGGCAATCGGTCATTTGCTTTTCCAGAGCTATGTATTGCCCTTCGAAGTGACTTCCATTTTGATTCTGGTGGCGGTGCTCGGCGCCGTGGTATTGGCCAAGAAGGAATTCTGAAAGAAGAGTGTAGTCCGGAGGCGGAATTCAGAATCGAAGGGCCCGCGCTGGGCTCTCTCCAGCCGCACAACTGCTGACTTCTTGAAGGAGATTATGGTACCTCTCTCACATTATCTGGCCCTCAGCGTGATTCTTTTCGTCCTGGGTGCGGCGGGGTTTGTCTTCCGCAGGAATATTATTACAGTCTTCATGTGCATCGAACTGATGCTCAACGCGGTCAACCTGGCGTTCATGGCCTTTTCGCGCTTCTTGGGGAATTTGGACGGCCAGATTTTTGTCTTTTTCGTCATTGTGGTAGCCGCAGCCGAAGCGGCAGTAGGACTGGCGATCATCATTGCGCTCCACCGCCATCGCCGGTCGCTGAATATCGAAGATGTAGACTCAATGAAGATGTAGGCCCGAAGTGCGTCGGGCCCTGGACTTTGGCTGGGGCACCAAGGAGTGCTTCGCCGATACTGTGACCACATGAATCTGGAAATCCTACTCCTGCTCATGATCCTTCCTCCCCTGGCAGGGGCCGCGCTCAACGGCATTCTGGGCCGCCGGCTTTCGCAAGCTGCGGTTTCCCTGATTGGCTGCGGCGCGTCATTCCTTTCCATGCTCTTTGCGCTGCTTACCGCGTGGGTTTATTCAAAATCCGCAAGCCAGCCCGCGCCATTCAACTACCATTACTTTACCTGGATTCAGGCGGGAACGCTGCGCGCCGATTACGCTCTGTACTACGACCGGCTGACGCTCATCATGACGGTCACCGTCACCGTGGTCGCTTTCCTCATCCACCTTTACTCACGCGGGTACATGGAAGACGAAGGGGGATACTACCGTTTCTTCACCTACCTGAACCTTTTTCTTTTCATGATGCTCACACTCGTTACTGCCGCCAATTATCCATTGATGTTTGTGGGCTGGGAAGGCGTGGGGCTTTGTTCCTATCTGCTGATTGGATTTTATTTCTTGAAAAAATCGGCCTCCGACGCCGGCAAGAAGGCATTCATCGTCACCCGAATCGGGGACGCAGGGTTTACCGTGGGTGTGGCGCTGCTATTTTGGACGGTTCACGCGCTGGATTTCAAAACGGTCTTCGCTCGCGCGGCGCAATTGCCCCCCGAATTTGAGGGGGTGATGACGGCGGTCGGTTTGCTGTTTTTCCTGGGGGCGGTGGGCAAATCCGCACAACTGCCGCTTTACGTTTGGCTCCCTGACGCCATGGAAGGCCCGACTCCGGTGAGCGCCTTGATCCACGCGGCCACCATGGTGACGGCGGGCGTTTACCTGGTAGCGCGCTCGAGCATCATCTTTGCCCACGGGCCATTTGCCCTCGAGGTCGTGGCCTTCGTGGGCTGCCTGACGGCCTTTTTCGCGGCTACGATTGCCCTTACTCAAAACGATTTGAAGCGCATGCTCGCCTACTCCACCATCAGCCAGCTCGGTTATATGTTTCTGGGATGCGGCGCAGGTGTTTTCGCGGCGGGAATCTTCCACTTGATGACCCACGCGTTTTTCAAGTCACTACTTTTTCTTGCTGCCGGAAGCGTGATGCACGCGATGAGCGGCGAGCTCGATATGCGAAAAATGGGGGGGTTGCGGCACAAATTGAAAATCACGCACGCGACGTTCCTGGCGGCCACGATCGCCATCAGCGGCGTGCCCCTGATTGGGTCTGGCTTTTTCAGCAAGGATGAAATTCTTGCCGGCGCGTATGAAGGCCCTCTCGGCAGGCCTTGGCTGTTCTGGCTAGGAACGTTCACGGCGGGGCTCACGGCCTTCTACATGTTTCGGGCCTTGTGTATGACCTTCTATGGGAAATCACGAGTTGAGCCGCGGGCAGCTCATCATTTGCACGAAAGCAGCTATAAGATGACCGGCCCGCTCATTGTGCTCGCGTTTTTCTCCGTGGTCGCGGGATGGGTGAGCTGGCCGAAAGCCTGGAATGGCACCGAAGCCTTTGATCGCTATCTCGATCCCGTCTTCGCCCCCGCCACGGCTGCCTTGCGAAATGGTTCTCCGGAGCATGCCCTTGCCCTGAGCCCCGGAGTGCTGATGGGGTTCTCCATTCTCGCCGCTGCCCTCGGCATCGGGATCGCGCTTTGGTGGTATTTGAAGTCTACGGAAATTCCCGAGGCACTGGCTGAGCGATTTGCCGATTCCTACCGAATCCTGATTCACAAGTATTACGTGGACGAGTTCTATAACTGGCTCATCATTCGCCCGCTGCGCGTGGTTTCGGAGAAGTTCCTGTGGCGGGTCGTTGACGCGGGCGCGATCGACAACGTCACGGTCAACGGCACGGGAGAAGGCACCGCAGAGGCGGGAAGCGTTCTGCGGCGAATCCAATCCGGCAACATTCCCAGTTATGCCGCGTGGGTGCTGCTGGGCGCGGTTCTTTGGTTGTTGTACGTCTTTGTGGCCAACCCGTAGGCGGCCATAAGACGCGGCTGGGCTTTTCGGCCAAATTGGGATTTCCAGCAGTAATCGAAGTATCCTATGAACTGGTTCAACACGCATATTCTCACCATCGTGATCTTTCTGCCCCTATTGGGTTCGGTGGTGATTGCCTTGCTGGGGCGCAAGAGATCCTCGGGCGCCCGCTCGGTCGCTCTCCTGTTTTCTCTCCTTACTTTCCTGTTCACTCTGTACGTCTATTTTGGATTTTCTGGCCGCCAGGGATTTGAGGAGATGGTCCCCTGGATGGTACTGCCGCCGATCAACTATCACTTGAGCGTCGATGGGCTGAGCGCCTTAATGATCCTGCTTACTGGGTTCCTCACGCCGCTCGCCGTGCTGGTTTCCTGGAAGAGCATTACGAATCGGCCCAGTGAATTCTTCATCTTCCTGCTGGCCTTGGAAACAGGAATGATGGGAGTGTTTGCCTCGCTCGACCTTGTGCTTTTCTTTTTCTTCTGGGAAGTGATGCTCATTCCCATGTATTTTCTGATCGGCATCTGGGGTCACGAGAGGCGGGTGTACGCGGCCATCAAATTTGTCCTCTTCACCATGCTGGGTTCGGCGTTGATGCTGGCGGGGATCCTCTATCTCTACAACGTCACAGGCAGCTTCGACCTGCCGCGGGTGATGGATCACCTGGTGACGTATTCCACCTTATCGCCGCAAACCGAGCGCTGGCTCTTTCTGGCCTTCTTCATCGCATTTGCCATCAAGGTTCCTGTGTTTCCCTTCCACACCTGGCTTCCCGATGCGCACGTGGAAGCGCCCACGGCGGGCTCGGTGATTCTGGCGGGCGTCCTGCTCAAAATGGGGACCTACGGCATGTTGCGATTCTGCCTGCCGCTTTTCCCGGACGCAGCGCGCGAGTTTGCCCCGGTGATCTGCGTTCTGGCGATTGTGGGAATTATCTACGGCGCGCTGGTCGCCATGGTGCAACCCGACTTGAAAAAGCTCGTTGCGTATTCCTCCGTTGCCCACCTGGGATTCTGCGTGTTGGGGATTTTCGTCCTTCGACCGGAGGCTATTGAGGGCGCCATCTATCAGATGTTCAGCCACGGAGTTTCCACCGGAGCGCTCTTCATGCTTGTGGGAATGCTCTATGACCGCCGTCACACGCGCCTGATTAAGGAGTTCGGCGGCCTGGCTACCTCCGTGCCCGTCTTCAGCACGTTTTTTCTGATCGTGACTTTGTCCTCACTCGGCCTTCCGATGCTGAACGGT
>JASHSC010000086.1 GCA_030036915.1 Terriglobia bacterium | reverse complement strand
CCTACGAAGCAAGGGGTCGGGTGTTCGAATCACCCCGGGCGTACCAATACTTTCAATAGGTTGCGAATTCTCATACCCAGCGGTCAACCGCTTTGTGACGTGGTTTGTGACGTGACTTTCGCCGCCAAGATGCAACTGCGCCCTCCCCAGCGTCTCGACTGCTGCCCGGCGAGCCGCGAGCCGTGGATGTGAATAGTGCATTGTCATAGCCGGGTCCACGTGTCCAGCAATCTCTCGAATCACTCCTTCCGGAACCCCTGCCTCAAGCATTTCCGTAATAGCTTGGTGGCGCAGATCGTAGAACCGAAGTTTGGCGAGTTTTGGCAGCTCTTCCCAGCCTTTTTCCTGGTTGGCGGCGCCTGCGGCTTTTCGGAGAGAGCGCCAGGCACTTCGCCATCCGCCCATCGGTCGTCCCGGTTCGACCTTCGGCCAGAGGCGATGGAAAACATGGCTTTCAGGAGTGTACGTGCCCAGTGCATCAGCCCGAGCTTTCACCCCCGCAACTGCATTCCACGCCTCTGGGTTGAGCGGGATGACACGTGATCCGGCGTCTGTCTTTGAGCGACGAACGATCACGAGCCTTTTGAAGGGATCGATGTCCTTCCAGAGCAGGCGTTTCAACTCCACAGGGCGCATGGTGCTATTCGAAGTTAGCAGTGCCGCCCAGTAAGCCGTCTGCCATTCTGGGTTGCTTGAGGCCGTTTCGAAGAGGCGCTGTTTCTCTGCTTCTGTGAGCACGGCCTTTGCCTCCTTTTTCACCCGGAGCAGTTTCACATCGTCGCGGATTCGACTGATGAGCTTAGCCCGCTTAAGCAGTCGCAGCAGGGCTTTGACCTCGTGGTTTACAGTGTTCGGATGTTTCCCCCTTCCGATTCGTTCAGCCTGATAGGTGCGAACGTCATCGGCCGTAATCTGATTAAGGCGTTTCCCCACAAAGAACGGGCGCAGACGTTCGATCAGATCACCCTCCCAGGATTTGCGTGGGTCCCCTCCCGGCTTTTGCGCGCTCGGTCGTAGGCTGCCGGGGCGCTGGACAGCCACTTCTGCTAAGTATCGGTCGGCAGCGAGGTCAAAAAACAACCGCGAGAACTCCGCAGTGATTCCGCTTGCCAGTTTCCCCTCACGCGCTCGGGCCTTCAGCTCATCTTCCCGCTTCTTCGCTTCCCGCCAGTCAGTTGTCTCAAGTGTTTGTCGGTATCTCTGACCGTTGACGGTGAAATCGCAGTGATAGATTCCCTCTCGCTTGTAATAAGCCATCTCATCCCTCTGTTACTCGCCAAAAATGTCAGGACATTCCGCTGGGGTCGTTCCCTTTCCTCTCAGCGCCTACATTAGGCGGGAATTCTTGGTGCAAGTTTGATCCTGGGCAGCTCGCTTTTTCCGTGCGCCATCACGACTTCGGTTCGCGCGCCAAGCCTCGCCGTACTTCCTCCACCATTCGCGCTTCCACTCCCGCTCCGCAATTTCACTACAGTCACTTGAGCAATACAGTTGCGTCCCTCGTTTTGCCAGGAAACATTGCGAACAGTGCGGGCAAACTTTCGCCAGTCGCCTCCGTCCAAGCAGCAGGAACAACGCCTGATGAAACTTTACATTGGAGGCATAGACAAACTCACCCGACGCCCAGTCCCACCCAAATTCCACCTGAGCAATCTTATACGTAGGATCGATCACAAAGTTCAGGCCACCACCGTAAATGTCCAGTAACGCGACGGCAAGATATGTCGGCCGCTCCGTTCCCGTCCAGAGATTCCTGATGCCCTCTCGAAATCTTCCGAAAATGCGTCCTTCCCAGGATTTTAAGTCTCGTTCAGCGGGGTCGTACAGGGACGACGGAAAAAAGTCCGGCCACCGCTTCCGGAAAAATCGGAGGTCATCCGTCGTGTCCCCCAGATTTGCAAACTCGGTGAGAGCATTCAGAAGCTCATTAACTTCCCGACGCGCTAGAGTGTTGGCCCATCGAATTCTGCTAGGATACTTTGGCATATTGACCTCTAGCAATCCGCTGCTTATCCTAGAGCGTGCAGTTTTCTGCTGTCAAGCAGGAAATGGGCGAAGTTTGAAATTCGTGAGCAGGAGTTAGCAGCAATGGCAGAAACACTACGAGGAATAGGCGAAGTCGCGAAGCTTTTCGGGGTGAGCCATTTCACGATCCGCCGATTGATCGATGGCGGGCATATCCGTGCCGTGAATATTGGCACGCGGTGGTTAATCCCCAATGCTGAAATCGAGCGGGTGATTGCCCAGGGCGCCGGCATTCCCAGGAGGCGCAAACACCATACCGGCGTGCCATCTGAGCGTCCTGCAGCGGCCTCCGAACAGGACAAATGATTCCTGTCCGGGTCGCCTCTCGCGCGTCCTGCGGAGCACCGGAATTGGGGTGGTGCGGCATGGCAAGGGGCGCTGCTTCGCAGCGGCTGTATGGGGGGTCCGAAAGAACCGGACCCTGACACGCCACCCCAGGGTTGGGTCACGCATGCGATCATTTGTTCACGCCTGTGAACGTTTTTCTTATCAGGCGATTACGAGCCGCCCGATCACATCCGTGCACGAACGTCTGCAAATGTGAACTTGCTGATTCTTAAAGGCTTAGGGAGGGTGCATAATCCGTGAGAAGAGAACATTTGACCCGGCATATTGGCTTCCGTGTGGATGAGAGAACCTACGGCGTGATGCGTGACCTGGCAGATGCGACGAATACTCCCCTGAATGATTGGTGTCGTGCCAGACTTGTGGACTCCTTAAAAGGCCCCGCAGCTACGCCCGCAGAGCTTGTCGTGTTGTCCGAGACGCATGCAACGCAGGAGATCGTCGTGAAGCTACTCTACTCCTGGTACCAGAAAATGCTTTCGCCACAATCGATGCAGCACATAATTAACGAAGCCAACAAGCAGAAAGTCCAACAAGCCGAACAACTCCTTGAGGCAGCTTACAATCGAATGTTGCGTCACGCTAGGCGGACGCAAGGAGTTAACCAGATTCCGGTGGAGTGAATTCAAGGTCATGTCCGCCGAATGAAACTAAATTACTGGTGCACGTCCATTCTGCAGCAGAAGACCCTTTGTCGCACGGGCAGCCCTCGCTCAAGGCAGTTATACCGCTGCGGGCTCATGCTTGAAGACCCCCCGCCGCGGTGCTATGCTGCGTTCTCCTATCGAAGATTAGGTTGTTCGACAAGTCGAACGGGGAAAAAGCGGCTCGATGTGAAAGAGAGCATCAAATGGCTAAAACAACAGATGATTTAGAAGCGGTGCGTATATTGACGACGGCACTCACTGGATTCAGCCCGGAGGATCAGGAGAGAATCATACGCTGGTCACGAGAGAAGCTAGGGCTTTCGCAGACATCATCGAATTTGGAAGGTCTAAGGACGCGGCAGTCATCCTCCTCGGTTCTTCGTGAAGGGCCGCAAGCTTCTGTACCACCGTCTGCAAAGGACCTCAAAACTTTTGTCGTCACGAAAAGCCCAAAGAATGACGTCCAATTCGCGGCCACGGTCGCATACTACTATCGATTTGAGGCCCCGCCAGAACAACGGAGAAATGAAATAGATCATGTGATGCTCCAAGACGCATGTAGGCTCACCGCCAGGGAACGATTCAAGAACCCAAGAACTACACTAAATAACGCAAAAAACTTGGGTCTTTTAGATAGTGGGAGCGAGGCTGGTATGTTCGCGATCAACACCGTTGGAGAAAATCTCGTTGCGATGACATTACCGAATCAGGAGGGTAGCACCGCCAAAAGTAGAAAACCCAAGCGCCAGAAGAAAGCAGTAAACAATTCCCAGATAGAGAAAAAGTGAGCGTCGCATGAACGACGCAGATGAAGCGATCTATCAGGCCATCAGGGAAGCTGAACGAATTCGCACCGTGACTCGGAAGAGAGCATTACCGCAAGTCAGGGGCTCAGAGCGAGATATCATCCGTGCCACTGCGTTAACTTGGTTCCAATCGCATCGGCCAAAAATTGCGGCGGTTTTCTCAGGCGCCGCGTTGCGACCAGTGGACGAACTCTACCAGAAGATTGTAGAGGCGAGCCACAAGAACGCTGTGCGCTCGGGCTACGTTGAGACATTTAAAACGCTTTGCGACATCCTTGTGCATCTCCGTTCAGGCAACGTGGTCAAACTTGCTGCCGCCACGACGACAGACGCACCGCCAGATTTTTCAAAACTCATATCAGATGGGGCAATGCAATCCATTCTACAAAGGCGCTGGGCTGAGTGCGTTACGTGTATCTCACATGGAGCACCGCTCTCTGCAACTGTGATGATCGGCGGCCTACTTGAAGGACTGTTGCTTGCACGTGTAAACAGGGAGAACAACAAGGCCCCGATCTTTACTTCTGCCGTTGCTCCGAAAGACAGAAATGGCAAGACGTTGCCACTGAAAGAATGGACGCTGCAGGATTACATCGCCGTGGCGCATGAATTGAAATGGATCACGGTGGCGGCAAGAGATGTTGGGGTGGTCCTTCGGGACTACCGAAACTACATCCACCCACAAAAAGAACTGTCCCATGGTATTCTGTTAACTACGCCAGACGCAGTAATTTTTTGGGAGATCGGAAAAAGCATAACCAGGCAACTACTGCGGTAGGGCTATGATTAGAAGTCTCGAGAGCGTTCCTCTAAATACTTCCGACATCGACAGGTCCGAATTAGACATTTCGGAACAGGTTCGGACAAACCCCCTGCCATGGAAAGGTCAGTTTTCACCACAACTCATTGAGGTCCTTCTTCGGACATATGCCGCTGATGGAACCAGCGTCCTTGACCCGTTTGTTGGAAGTGGGACGGTCCTGGGTGAATGTGCTCGTCGCGGCCTTGGGTGTGTTGGTGCCGAGGTCAATCCGGCGGCTACAATTCTGGCTAGACTTTATGAGTACGTCACTTCCTCTAAAAATGATCGTTTGAATCAGCACCGAGAGGCCTCCTCACGAATCGAAACCTTGATCACCGAGCACCAGCCGGCATTGTTTTCAACCACAGTAGCAGGCATACGACCACAAGACGTAGCGGCGCTGGCCCACCGGGAGAGAGCCAAACAGGTAAAGGGTTTGATTGCCGCAACCTTGGTACTGTCTGACCCTGCATGGAACATCGTCGCCCCAGGACGACTCCTTGCTGCATTGCGCAGAGTAAGGGATCTTTTGATTACTCTCCCAGAGTCACTGTTGCCAATTGCCGTTTTCGAATGCGACGCGCGTCAGCTTCCGATAAGCGACGCAAGCATAGACTTGGTAATTACCTCGCCGCCGTACATCAATGTTTTCAATTATCACCAGCAGTACCGCCCGGCAGTAGAAGCGTTGGGTCACGACGTGCTTGACGTTGCGCGATCCGAAATCGGATCGAACCGTAAGCACCGTATGAACAGATTCCTGACCGTAATTCAGTACTCGCTAGACATGGCTGCCGTGCTGCGTGAACTGTTGAGAGTTACCCGGACCTCTGCCCGTATGATATTCGTAGTTGGTCGAGAATCTAAGGTCCGGGGGCTGAGTATTTACAATGGTGATCTCCTATGTGCCCTTGCTGCGGGAACCGCTGGCCTAAAGGTCATAATGCGACAAGAGCGCGCTTTCACGAATCGATTTGGCGAGCGGATCGTTGAAGATATCCTTCACTTCACGAAGGTAACTGAGAAGCCAGAGTCGGGATCGGGACCGACGGCAATCAGCTCTGCGGTCCTTGAAGAACTGCTCTCAAGGGCCAAGGCAGATGTTTATGACGACATCCGGCAGGCACTCCGTTGTGCGGGTGACGTGAGACCATCTCCACTCTACCAAGCGGCCCTTTAGGAGATTCTGGAAGAGATGCCATATCCTACACCACACCTTGAAAAGATCAATCGTGCAATCGCAAACGAGAAGATGCCGCCGGAGGACGTGGCATCCCTCGAAGCGGCGAAAGAAAGATATGGTGAGTGGATTGCTAAGCTCGACGCAGTGGGTGGCGATCCCGGCGAGCGATTGAAGCGCCTCGTTGATCTCTACAACCAGTATCGCAGTTGGGTAGATGTTGACCTGATCTTCGATAGCGGGCGCGATTTCTTATATCGTCAAAAGGGACAACTCAAGCTCGACAATTCCGTCCTTGAGGAGTTCTTGCCGCGATTGATTGTTCCCGAAGTAATTCCAGAACTCATGGGTCTCGACGTTCGAACTGGGCCTGTCTATTCATTTGCCTCAGCTTACTTCATATCAGGTCTTGCAGCGGAAGAGCCTGGTGGAGGCCTTGCGGTGCGAGGCAAGGACCAGGATTTCGCGATCAGCAAACCACTTTATCTTCGAGCGTCCCACTCTAGGGCGTTTGGGTCCTACAAGGAAAGCGAAACGGCATTGGCGTATGTTGCGGCTGAATGTAAGACCAATCTCGATAAAACTATGTTTCAGGAAGCAACGGCTACTGCGCGCGACGTGAAAGCTGCCGTTACCGGGGCAAAATACTTTTTGATATGCGAGTGGCTGGACATGACTCCCCTTAGCACTGCTGCTACGGAAATTGACGAGGTACTCATACTCCGGGGAAAACGGTTGGGGTCACACGTGCGGAAGCACTTCGATACAGCCGCAAAACGTCAGGCAAAGCGCGAAGAATACACAGCATACCTCAATACATATCCGGCGCGGGTCGACGTCTTTCGCCGCTTCGTCGACCATATCCGTCAGATTTTTACGAATGAGCTTCCAGTCGAAAAGGACGTCCTTGAGCGAGGGTACTTTTAAGCCCATCCCCACTCCTCGTGCTTCGTGGCGGCTCTTTGGCTCTGAAATGACGATGCCCGCTCGATTCTAAACACCTCACCAGTGCGCACAGAATGGAACAGGATTCACGACGAACGACCAGGATAGGAGAAACCGCAGGACCTGACCTGAAGCGATGGCAGAGGCTTTCAGGCGATTTTGTGACGTGGCTTGTGACGTAACTGCTCAGATAAGCCCTATTCTCGGCATTTAGCGACATTTGCAATCGGACTTTTCGCCATGCATCACAGCAGCATAAATACTGGAGAGAATGCAATTCCTACGATTTGCCGCTGTTATCGACTTTCGAACTACGAAGCAAGGGGTCGGGTGTTCGAATCACCCCGGGCGTACCAACTTAACCCCTGATGCCTCATTGGATTAGCTCACTTCCCTTGGTTATCAAATCTGTTCCGAGGGAGCATTTGGGAACAACAAGCGCGCCAGAGCCTCAACAGCCTGCCGTTTCACATGTTCCAGAGGATGCGTGTAAATCATGGTGGTCTCGGGACTCGCGTGCCCGAGCAGGGATTGGAGAACAGGCACGGCAACACCCGCATTGCCGTTGTACGTGCTGAAGGTGTGACGGAGCGAATGCCAGCCGAACCGAGGAATCCTCAATCGCGTGCACGCGCGCCACAAGTGTCTTCGCATGAGGTTGCGGTCGCGAAGGGGAGTCCCCGCCCGGCTCGGAAAGAGCCAATCCAAACCTGCCGGCCTAATGCTGAGCCAGTTAGAGAGCATGGGAATTAGGTTTGAGGCGAGCGGGATCTGGCGTTCGCTGCGAGAAGTTTTCGGGGTTCCGATCTGCCCACGATACACATCTCTGCGGACGTAGAGGAGCGCGTGTCTTGTGTCCACGTCCTGAACCTTGAGCGCGAATAACTCACCGATGCGGAGCCCGGTGAGCGCCCCAAGAAGAAAGACGGTGCGCACAGGTTCTGCCAGAGTCCCAGCGAGCTTGCTGATTTCCTCCGGCGAAAGCACCCGTGCAGAGCGCTTCCGTTCCATGGGTGGCAGGTCAATGTTCTGTGCAGGATTAAATTCCATCCAGCCCCAATTCATGGCAGTATTGAACAGCTTGCTAAGGAGGTTCCGAAAGTGTGCGAGGGTTTGCGGCGCGTATTTCTCGCGAAGCTTTGCCCGATGAATTGCTGGACATGCATCCTAGAAAAATCGCAGAGCTTGTGATTACCAAGCGCTGGCACGAGGTGCTTTGACGCCAGCGACCGGTACAGCTTGCGCGTTGAGAATTTTAAGGTAGGGAGGATTTCCGGTTCGAAATACGTGCTCCAGAAATCATTGAAGGTGATGCCGGATTGCGGTTGGCGCGAACCTGTGTTGATCTTACGAAGGCAGGCGTCTGCCGCCCGCTGCGCTTCGCACCTTGTCCTAAGAGCGCCCAATACCACAGAGCGATGTATGCGCTCTAAGGTTCCTTCCGAATTGAAAATATCCTCGCGATAGCGCAGCACCCAGTTCTTTCCTTTCTTGACGAGACAGCCTTTCTGATAGCGTCGACGAGTCAAAGAGATCTCCTTTCTCTCGTTGACTCGCCCGCCTTTTCTTCGGTCGGGTCTCAGTGTATCGCGATCTTCACTCACGACGCAAAGTCTCCAAATAGCTCTCAAGATCCATCAAGCGGAAGCGGAGGTATTTGCCGACTTTGATGTGGGGCAGGCGGTCCCTGCCACGACGCCGCGTCCGTTCGTAAACCCAGGAGGCTGGTACGCGAAAGAGTGCGGCGACTTCGTGGACGGTTAGAAGGCCCCCGGCGCTAGGTAAATCGGATGCTGTGGGTTCCGGAAATTCTGAGCCGTTCTGTGGCGCCTGGCAACGGGTCTTCCAACTTCAAATGACGCGTACGCCCCGAGGGCCCATCGAGGCGGATGAATCGGCGTCGTTCCAGGACCCGGTCGAGGATTGCGGCAGCCAGATCCTCGTCGTGCAGCACCTTCCCCCATTCATTCAAGGGCTCGTTGGTCGTGAAGATCATGGGCCGCTTGCGCAAGTGGCGGTCGTTCACCACATGGAAAAGGACGTTGGC
>JASHSC010000085.1 GCA_030036915.1 Terriglobia bacterium | reverse complement strand
CCCAGGCGTCCGCCAGTTCCGGATCCGCCTGGATGGATTGCGTGAAACTGTCATAGGCGGCGGGATTCCCCTCTTCCAACTCACACAAGCCGCGCAAGCAGAGTAACCGGGCATGGTGGGGACTGGTTCGCATGGCCGCATCGATATCCCGGCGCGCGGCGCTGATCATGCCGCGTCGGTAATGGAGACAAGCACGGTCATTCAGAGCCTCGAGATAATGGGGCTTCAAGGTGAGAACATAATCGTAATTGGCCAGGGCCTCGTCAAGTCGGCCCAGGGCCACGAGGGTTTGAGCTCGATTGAAGTAGGGCTCGGGATAGGGAGGGCTCCAGCGGATCGCGGCATCATAGTCGTGCAAGGCCTCTTTAAACCTGCCGGCGCGCTGATGCAGAACGCCCCGGTCAAGGTAGGCTTCCGAGTCGGCAGGTTGCTGGCGAAGCAGTTCGCTGAGATCAGCAATGGCGCCGTCCACCTGCGCACCCGCGACTTGAAGTCGAGCCCGATTGTGCAGCAGGAGAATGCATTCCTCCCGGTATCGGCCAGGAGCCTCTTTCGCCAGGTAGCCGAGCGCGGCGGTCAGCAACTCGTAGGCCCTATCCGGCCTTCCCGTGCGCATTTCCACCAAAGCGAGCGTATTGCGAAGAAAGGCCAGATTCACGGCGCGCGCTTCCGATGGGGCCAGCATTTCCGTAAATGCCAGGGATTTTTCCACCCACCCTCGGGCGGCATTGAAGTCGCGCCGTGAGGGATCGTAGAGACGTGCCAACAGTATGGCGCGGGCGTAGGTGGTGTGAGCCAACAAGGCCGGATCGGTGGAGTGCGCCAAATGCTCCTCACACATCGCCTCCACCTCCTCGTATCGGCCCAGCAGCAGGAGCGCGAACAGAGCATTGCGCGCCAGGTCTTTGTAGCTCTTTCCGCTTGTCGTGGTGCCGAGAAGGCTGCGGCCGCGCCTTGCCCAGTCGAGTGCGGCATCGTAAAAACCAAGGTGCATGCAGCGTTTCGATGCGCTCAGCAGCGGCTCCACCTCCTCCGCCGCCAGTTCGCAATGGAGTGGAATGGCCCCAAGCGCCAAATCGTGGCGATGGGGCGCGCGAAGCGCCGCGGCCCGTGCCCGGTGCAATGCCCGCCGCTGCTCGGCGGAAGCGCCGGCGTATGCAGATTTCAAAACCAGGCGGTCTGACGTGCATTCCGACTCAATGTATTCCTCCGTCAGCCGGAGCCGCGCGGAGGGCGGGAGCCGCTGCGCGGCTCCGGCGAGAAACTCCGGCAGAGAACAAGCAGGCGCCGGAGTGGCCGAAAGGTCTATCCAAGGCGAGACTTCGCGGAGCGCGGCCCATTCCCCCGCCCACCCTGCCGCTGCGCGCTTCAACCAATCGCGCCAGGGTTCAGGAATCTGGTCTCCGCCCGCCGCAGGTTCCAGGTGGATCGCCCGGGCATGCGTCTGGAGCGCGGACCGGAGCGGCTCAGCCACTTGGTCAGTCGCACTGCACACCCTAACGAGCAATCCCGCAGGATCGGCGCGGCGCAGGAGCACCGCGATAAACTCCTGGTCAAGCGAGTCCGCCTGATCGGCATTTTCAAAACAAATCGCCCATCGCCTTGCCGCCCGCCGGGTACGGCAAGCCAGGATAAAGTCGGTCAAGCCGTGCGCCAGTCGCCGCGTCCAGGAGCGCGCATTCCCTTCCCGCGAGATTCCCAGCCAGGCGGCCACCTCGTCAGAAGCCGGAACCTTTTGGTCCGCCTCGGGACAGACCGATAAAAGTGTGAGTTGATATTGGATAACAAGGTCGGGCGCAAAAGAGGAAACGGAGCCGAGGAGCCGGGTGACAAGTCCAGCGGCAGCGGTGTAAACTCCGCGGAAATTGCGGTGACCATCGACGCTGTGCCACTCCGCATCTTCACACCGCGGCGCAGCCTCGCGGTCCACGCGGAAGGGAGCAACGATCCACTCGTGGGACAGTGGCAACGACATACCTGCTTATTGCAACGCGAGCCGGTCCTCCACCTGACGGTGAAGGTGGCCCCTTAGTCGCTGCTGAAACAGTTTTCCGAATCCGCTGAAGACAGGGTGCTTCCACCAATTGAAAGGCCGCCCGTGACCGCCTCAAGATCGTCTTCCCGCAACTCTGATGACGGGAGGGTTTCCTCGGTGGTGGAGGGTTTTGACAAGTCTTTGTTTCCATCCTGAGTTGGCATAAGCGTTTCCTTTCTTAGGTAAACAGATTTCCGAGTACAGTATCAGAGTCTTTGCAATGCGTCAACGGGTTTTAGAATGTGGGTTTTAGAATGAGGGGGCGTTATCGTGCGGTGCACCCGATGCACTCCAGCATCAGGTCGCTGGTCATACCTTCCACTCCCGCGTCGTTTCGGCCGCGGAGTTCCAAGGTATTAAGCCCGGTGTGCAAGGTCCAGGGAAAATGCCGGGGCACTTCCCTCCACTCCCCGCGGTCGATCCTGGCCAGCAGAGCGGCACGATACGGCATATTGTCATCAAGGGT
>JASHSC010000084.1 GCA_030036915.1 Terriglobia bacterium | reverse complement strand
ATGCCCATTGATGGCCAGGATATCATTCCGTCCATCCAAATCGTAGTCGAAGAAAAATGCCCCGAAGGTGAGTGACTCCAGGGTGATGCGCGCAATGCCGTCGGTTGCGGCCTCATCGGCAAAAAGCCCCGAGCCCTCGTTGTGGTAGAGTGCCATTCCCTCGTTGGTAAAGTTGCCGACCAGCAAGCCTTGGCGCCCGGAGTTGTCATAATCCGCCGCATCGGTGCCCATTCCGGCACGCGGAGTGCCGGATTCGCCGTAGGCGACGCCCGCCATAACGCCGACTTCCGTGAACGTGCCATTGTGGTTGTTGTGGTAAAGCTTGTTCGGCTCGGTGTCGTTTGATACGAATAGATCCATCCATCCGTCATTGTCATAATCCAGCAGGGCGATGCCGAGCGATTTGCAGGTCGGATCATAGAGGCCCGCGCGCTTGGTCACATTCTCAAACGTGCCGTCGCCGCGATTGTGAAAAAGGTTTGCGCTCTGACCTTTGTACCTCTGCGGTGTGCAATATGACTTGTGCTTGTTATCGAGGGTGCAGTACTGGTCGGTTTCCGGAGACCATTCGATATAGTGCGCGACAAACAGATCCAGCTTGCCGTCATTGTCGTAATCGAACCAGACGGCGCTCGCGGAAAATCCCGGGTCGCTGACGCCGGCCTTTGCGGTAACGTCGGCAAATGTGCCGTTTCGCAGGTTATGAAACAGGTGATTCGAACCGACAGTCGTGATGTAAATGTCGTCGTATCCGTCGTTGTCATAATCGCCGACGGCGCAGCCGAGCCCGTACATCTCAACGTCGAGTCCAGCCTGGCGCGTAACGTCGGTAAACGTTCCGTCGTGGTTGTTGTGATAGAGCGCGGGGAAAGATTTGCCCGACTGATGTCCGGGCCAGTCCTCGGAATTCACGAAGAGAACGTCTTGCCAGCCATCGTTGTCGTAATCAAGAAAGCACACCCCGCTGCCCATCGTCTCCGGCAGGTATTTCTTTCCGAAAGCGCCGCTGTTGTGCTTGAAGTGGATGCCGGCCTGCGCAGTCACGTCGGTGAAGGTGATGGGGCCGGAGGGGCGCGCTGCGTTCGCATTTTCCTGCGCAGCGGGGGCGGCAGGGACTGCCCTTGTGGGTGGCGTCGCTGGCGCCGCGGGGTTCGTGTTCACAGCGGGCGAGGAGAGTTCTTCGGAAGTGGACTTTGCGCCACGGCAACCGGCAAAAAGGCAAATCGCAGCGGCGGTCAGGCACAGACCGGCGATTGGAAATCCCCGTCGCAAATCTTCAAGTCTCATGCTCAATGGGCCGCCATCAATTCCGGCGCGCCCGCGCGGCGGGAATCGAGCCACATTTGGATCAGGAGGGCGGAAGGACCAACGAGGAACAGAGCATAGAATGGCGCGTACACGATCTGATTCAAGCGCAGGATCATTTCCACGATGGCCACAAGGAACACGACAATGCATTGCCCCGTCTTAGAGCGCACCGTTGTTTTCGGATCGGTGACCATGAAGAAGACAAATAACTGATACATCGGCCCGGTAATGGGAGCAACCTCCGATTGCCATGGGCTGCCGACGATCCGGCTGCGCAATAGCGCAAAGACCAGGAAGGAGATCACGTAGGTCGCCGAAATGTTCAACCGCCGCACGCGCCACACAATCACAAATCCCAGAATCCAGATCACCACCATCGGCAACAGATAATTCCCCCACTGGATGCTCAGTGTCGCCACTGCCTCCGGTGCAAGGAATAACATCGCCGAAATGCCGAAGTTCGATGGGTTGAAAATGTGTCGCCCCTTCACGCGGATCACATATTTCGATGTGATGGCAAGCGCCGCGCACAGGGCGTAGGGCCAAAAGGCAGGCGAGCGCACCAGGATTCCTACGCTGATTCCCGTAATGTAGGCGCTGGCGGGGTGCGGCCATTCTCCTCGCAGCAACCGTGAAAGCACAAGCTCGCAGGCAATGCTGGTGGCGATTGCCAGCGAAGTCTTTTGGTAGCTTTCCAGCATGCCGAAGGTCAGATTGCCGGCAAGCAGAATCGTTGTAATAAAGATGGGGGGCAGATAACGGCTGTCAAGAATGGCCATGAACATTCCGCGCTTGGGCGGATGCGTTGTCGGTCCGGATTTGACAGCCGTTGCCACACTCATTCGGGTTCCTTCACCCTGAGGATTTGATCCAGTGCAGGACGATCAATGGTTTGAACTTTCCCCGACGGCCAGCGGATAACAGCTTTCTCAATATGTGGATTCTTTCCAAGTCCAAAGTGCAGGCGGCGGTCATTCTCGGCGGCGAATCCGCAGCCACCCGTCACCTCCTGTACCTGCCGCTGGCCATTCCAAAACATCGTAATCTCCGCGCCGATGGCGCTGCGATTGCTGACCGTACCTTCCAGATCAAATTCGATCCACTTGTTTTCGGGCGTAACCGTATTCTTATACACCAGCAACGGACCATTCTGATTGGCCACTATCGCGTCCAGCACGCCGCGGTTCCAGAGATCCGCCAGCGCGATGGCGCGGCCATCATAGGTATCGGTGACGCCCACCGCTTGCGCGACATCCACAAATTTCCCCGCGCCGTCATTCAGCCAGACCCGCTTGTTCTGATAACCTGACAAGCTGCGGCCGTCAAACGCCGGCCAGTTTTTTGCGTCGCCGATGATCGTACTATTGCCACCGGAGATTTTGGAGAAGTCGTACCAGTAGCTGCGGTTGCGGTCAAGCGAAATGTATCCGTTAACCAGGTACAGATCGAGCGTGCCGTCGTTATTCAGATCGCCGAACTGCGCGCCGAAGCTCCACCCGCCCAACTCCACATTAAAGTCACGCGCCAGATTTTCATATTGCAGGCCATCGCCGCTGGTACCCGGCTTCGGCACCCAAAGATTGTTGCCCTGAATCAGAATGCCGTCTTCGGAAATATTTGAGACGTAAATCGCATAACGGCCCTGATTCAAAATGTCTCCCACGGCGGCGTTCATGCCGCTCTTGGGGGCAAAGCCGACGCCAGTCTGCGAGCCCACTTCATGAAATTTCTTGCCGTCGTTGAAGTAGAGTTCAGAGACGCCATAATCATTGGCAATAAACAGATCGGGATGTCCCGTGCCGCGCAGGTCCGCAGCGGCCGCGACCAGCGCCCAACGGCGGCTGTTGATGCCTACCTGGGCGCTGACCTCTTCAAATTTTCCGTTGCCGAGGTTGTGAAAGAGATACTTGCGCCCACCGTTGTTCGCGTACTCGAACTGATTGGGCATGATGCGCGTGGTGGTGAGATGCCACAGGTCGATGTTCTCGTCGTAGTAGCCGCCGACAAAAAGGTCCAGCAAACCATCGCCGTCGTAATCGAACCAGATCGCGGTATTGGCGTTGATCCACGCCGGCAGGCCGGCCTGCTCGGTGACCCGCGTAAATCCATGGCCATGATCGTTGTGAAAAAGCTCCGGCTTGCCCCACTTGATCAGGAACAAGTCCTCATAGCCGTCATTATCATA
>JASHSC010000083.1 GCA_030036915.1 Terriglobia bacterium | reverse complement strand
CATGTCGGCATATGTGGGTTCGCCATCGGTTGAATCCGCAGTCCTGCTTGGGCGGGATCAACTCTTATAATTTACGTCGCTCTTCATAGGTCGAGCGATTGCAGATATCGCCGAAAGGCTTTGCCAAGATCGGGCCGATTCAGAGCAATCTCCACGGTGGCTTTCAGGAAGCCCAGCTTGTCTCCTGCGTCGTAGCGCTCGCCCTCGAAGAGGTATCCATAGATCGGCTCCTTGGCAAGCACGCCCCGTAGTCCGTCGGTCAATTGAATCTCACCACCCGCCCCGGGAACTACATTTGTCAGAGCCTTCCAAATCCCTGGATTCAGAATGTACCGGCCTATAACCGCGAGATTGGACGGCGCTTGCGAAGGCGAGGGCTTCTCAATCATGTCTTCAATCCGGAATAGCCTGCCGGGACAATCGAAGTCAGGCACAGGTCGGCCGCGGATGATTCCGTAACTCGACACCGACTTCTTGGGAACTCGCTGGATGGCGATTACGCTGTGTCCGTATCGCTCATAGACCGCCAGCATTTGTTTAACGCAGGGAACTTTGCTCACGATCACGTCGTCGGGAAGCAGGACGGCGAAAGGCTCCTCTTCCACCAGGCCGCGCGCGGTCAGAATAGCGTCGCCCAAGCCCCTGGCGATTTGCTGGCGCACATACGCGAAGCGCAGCATGCCGGAAATCGAACGCATCTCGCGGCGAAGAGATTCCTTGCCTCGGCCTGCCAGCTCCTGCTCGAGCTCCGCCGATACGTCAAAATGATTTTCAATGGCCTGTTTGCCGCGACCGGTTACGAACACCACCATGGGGATGCCGGAACCTGCCACCTCCTCCACTGCGTATTGCACGAGCGGCTTGTCAACGACTGGCAACATTTCCTTGGGCTGGGCCTTGGTGGCCGGCAGAAATCGCGTGCCCAACCCCGCTACGGGTAACACCGCCTTGCGAATTTGCATTTGTCCTCGCATGAGTTTATATTCGACACCTCACCTTCGCACCCTCTCTCGCAGTCTATCCCTCCCTTGCGGCTTCGTCAAAGCTTGAAGGGAGTTCAATTGGAGCAGGGCTCAGCGATTGCCGGTGGGTGTCAATCAGCGAGCATGTGCTAAGATGAATTTGAGAAAACATCATGCTGGTTTTGGGAATTGAATCCAGTTGCGACGAAACTGCGGCAGCAGTGGTTGCCAACGGCGCGCGAATCTGCGCGAGTGTTGTGGCCTCTCAGGTACTGACTCACGAGAAATACGGCGGAGTAGTGCCGGAACTCGCCTCGCGCGAGCATTTGCGCGCCATTGAGCCGGTGGTGGATGAAGCCTGCCAGCGCGCGGAGATAACGCTCCGCGACGTGGACGCGGTCGCCGTTACCGAAGGCCCGGGCTTAATCGGCTCGCTCCTGGTGGGATTGGTTTACGGCAAGACTCTGGCGCTCTCACTCGGCAAACCGCTGGTGGGGGTAAACCACCTGGAAGGCCACATCCACGCAGTGTTGCTGGAAAACAAGATGGATCGCGCCGCTGGCAAGCCCGTCGGGGAAGCGGGTCTGCCCGCCATCACGTTGGTGGTCTCGGGAGGCCACACCAGCTTGTTCTATGTTTCCGCAGCATCGACAACCACACAGCAACCCGCGCCGCAATTCCATTATCGCCAACTGGGCCAAACGCGTGACGACGCCGCTGGCGAAGCTTTCGACAAAGTCGCAAAGCTGCTTGCTCTCGGTTACCCGGGCGGTCCGGTGATCGATAAACTCTCCCGCTTCGGAAATGCGAACTCCGTGGACTTCGGCCGCATCAAGATGCGCGGGAATCCACTGGACTTCAGCTTCTCAGGATTGAAGACCGCCGTGCTTTATCGAGTGCGCGGCACAGAGCTTGTGCGCGAGGCCGAGGAACGCCGTGCCTGGCGAAGAACTGTCAATAAACCAACCCTGGACGACCTTCGTGCGCGCTGCTCGCAAGCGACTCTGGACCTGATCGCGAGTTTCCAGCAGGCCGTGGTGCAGGATCTGGTGGAGCGAACGCTCGCCGCGGTGGAAAGCTCGAATGTCGCAAATGTGTTCGTCACGGGCGGAGTGGCCTGCAATTCGCTTCTGCGCCGGCAATTCACAGACCGTTGCAAGGACCAGGGGCTTCCGGTATTTTTCCCCTCCCCTGCTCTTTCCACGGACAACGCGGCGATGATTGCGGCGGCCGGCTACTACAAACTTCTGGTGGGTGAACGCGCCGGAGTTTCCCTCACCGCGCACGCCTCGTTTCCGCTCGGCGTTGAAAAGACACAAAGAGTTTAACGAAGATTTAGGAACCGCAGGAGCCGATGTAGCCTTTTCACAGACCCATGCGCATCGGAGTCGACACAGGCGGCACATTCACGGATTGCGTCGTGCTGAGCAGTGGCGGGATCAAAGTGTTGAAGGTTTTTTCCACTCCCCCCGATGCCAGCAGGGCGATTGTTGAAGGCGTGCGGCGAGTGGCCGAAATTCCGGCCGAAGAGCGCGCGAAAAATACCCCACCACGAAGCGCCCCAAAGCCTCTCGGCTCTCTGCAAGTAATTCATGGTACGACAGTTGGGACGAATTGCCTGCTGGAGCGCCGCGGCGCGCGCGTGATGCTGATTACCACCGCCGGGTTTGAGGATCTTCTCGAAATCGGCCGGCAGGCTAGGCCACATCTCTACGATCTGAACGTGCAGCGCGAGCCGCCTCTCGCGCCGCGCGCGCGCCGATTTGGCGTGAAGGAGCGAATCGCCGCCGACGGTTCGATTCTGCTGTCGATTTCGGAGCCGGAAATCGAACGTATCATTCGCCGCGTAAAGAATTCGGGCGCCGAATCGCTGGCGATCTGCTTTCTGTTTGCGTATCTCAACCCCAGTCATGAGCAGCAAGTTGCGACGGCACTCAGAAAACTGCGCCTACCGCTTTCGATTTCGCACGAAATTTTGCCGGAATTCCGTGAATATGAGCGCTTTTCGACGGTGGTGATCAACGCGTATCTTGCTCCGCGCATGGGCGCGTACCTGCAGAACCTGGAAAAAGGAATTCACGGGTTAGCATCAAGAATTGAACGGGCGCGGAAGCGGCGCGGTAAGGCGCGCGTTTACGTGATGCAATCGAATGGCGGGATTTCCACCGCCGCCCGCGCCAGCCGCGAGCCCGTGCGCACGATTCTTTCCGGCCCTGCCGGCGGAGTTATAGCCTCGGAGTGGCTCGCGAGGCAACTGGGCCTCAAGCGCGCCATCAGTTTTGATATGGGCGGCACCTCCACGGATGTTTGCCTGCTGGACGGCGCGCCGCGCACCACGAATGAAACGCTGCTGGCCGGATTGCCCGTGGCCGTTCCGGTGCTGGACGTGCACTCGGTGGGGGCAGGCGGAGGCTCGCTGGCAAGGCTCGACGCCGGCGGAGCCCTGCGCGTGGGTCCCGCCAGCGCCGGAGCCGCTCCCGGACCCATTTGCTACGCGCGTGGAGGCACCGGCCTGACCGTGACCGACGCCCATATGATTTTGGGCCGCCTCGACCCCGAACATTTTCTGGGCGGAACGTTTCGTCTTGACGCGTCGGCCGCGCGCCGAGGATTTCAAGCGTTTCTTTCCGGGCTTGGCCGCCGTGCAGGGTTCAAGTCTGTGGAAGAACTCGCCGCGGGAATCATTTCTGTCTCCAATGCCATTATGGAAAAGGCTCTGCGAGTGATTTCCGTCGAGCGCGGATATGATCCCCGCGATTTTTCGTTAATTTGCTACGGAGGCGCGGGAGGCCTGCACGCCGCGGATCTGGCTCGCGCGCTCGATTTGCCCGCCGTCATCGTGCCACAAAATCCCGGTGCGTTTTCGGCGCTGGGAATTCTGCTGTCCGACGTAGTGCGCGACATTTCGCAATCCGTCCTGATGCCCGTGGCTACCACTGCCCCGAGCCGCAGGGGCGGCGGCGCTACAAGAGCACAGCTTGAAAAAGTATTTTGCGAAATCGATCGGCATTTTGCCGCGCTTCACCGCCAGGCACTTGCCGAACTTCGCGTCGAGGGCTTTGCCGTCGCCCAGGCCCGCGCCCAGCGCCGGCTCGACGTGCGCTACCAGGGCCAATCTTATGAATTGTCAGTTCCCTTCACCGCCCAATTTCGCGAAGACTTTACTCGCGCTCACACACAAGCCTATAGCCACGCCGACCCCTCGCGTCCGCTCGAAATCGTGAATCTGCGACTGCGCGTGGTGATTCCCACGCCCAAGCCGCGGACTCAAACGGGCAAGCCCGCCCGCCGCCCCGATGTTCGACAACCAATCATCAAAACTCAGCCTGTGTGGTTTGACCGAAAGTCCCATCCCACACCGATCTACGCCCGGGGACGCCTATCGCCCGGAGCCAGATTCCGCGGCCCCGCTGTTATTGTGGAGTACAGCGCCACGACAGTTGTGCCGCCGGATTTTACCTGTGCGGTTGATCGGTTGGGGGATTTAGTCCTCAGACGGTAGCGATGATCTTATGCAAATATTTTGAGAAGATGAATTCGCCTCAGTGCCCCAGTGGTTCCTCTGGCCATTACACCAGCTACGCCATCGAGGGACAGAGGCACTGTGCAGCGCCGGGGTTGCACCGCCCGCGATGCAGAACGCGGGTCAGGCACGGTTATTGGGGCTCAGCACTGCTTTACATCGCAATACTAGAACAGCACCTTGAGCGCGAACTGAAGTTCTCGCGGAGTGTTGGTTTGACTGGTAACTACGCCAAACGATGACGAACCCTCGGTTTGGTTCGGCACTCCGAACTGCACCCGGTTAAATAAGTTGAACGATTCGGCGTGAAACTGCAGGGTGAACCGCTCGCCCAGGTGAAAGTTCTTGAAGATGGAAAAATCCAGGTCGTTCACTCCCTGCGCTCGCACGTTCGGCAAGGTGCGGCTGACATTGCCGAAGGTGAAGGGGGCCGGCTGTGTGAAGCAGGCGGTGTTGAACCATTCCCCGATGCGGCTCACGGCGGATCCGCTAAGAGCGGCGCTGTTGGAGCACCCGCTGGCGCTTGGGTCGTAGTTCGGCCGCTCTGTCGGGTTACCGGAATCGGACGTGTTCGAGGCGCTCAAATAGATAGGATTGCCCGTTTGCAGCGTCAGAATGCCGTTCGTCTGCCAACCGCCCAGGAATCCGTCCGTCACGCGCCCCCAGTTTCCTCCGAATCGTTGCTTTCGCCCGAAAGGCAACTGGTAGACGGCTGCGACGGAGAGATGCTGGGATATATCACTGGGGTCTACGGAGTAGTCTGCATTCAGATCGTAAATGTTCTGATGCTCCACGTCGATCCCCTCATTGGAGATGTAGCCGTAGTCGTCGAGCATTTTCGAGTTAGTGTAAGCGGCTAAGA
>JASHSC010000082.1 GCA_030036915.1 Terriglobia bacterium | reverse complement strand
CAAGTCAGCATTCGCGACGGCCGCATGCCCAGCCTGCAATTGGACAGTAATCTGCGCGCACTCACAAGGATGGCCGGCATCGGTCCCACCAATGGAGATCCTTCCTCGTTCTCTTCCCTTTCCGCAGACTTTCATATTGCTGACGCCCGGCTCACGAGCAACAAAATCTCTCTGGTGGGCAATGGCGTGGATGTGGATGGCTCCGGCAGCCTGACCACGGCCGGAGACGGATCGCTCGATTACCAGGGCGATGCCAGCCTTGCAACCAGTGACAAGAACCCCTTGGGAACGGTTTTAGGCGGACTGGCCGGCGGCAAAATTGATAACGGCAAGTTGGTTTTTCCCTTCACCGTGGGCGGAACGTTCGCGCAACCCAAGTTCTCCTTAAAAGGAACTTCTGGAAATCCGGCCGAAGCCGGCAAAGCCATGGCCCAGCAGCCCATGAACGCCGTGAAGGGCGTTTCCGGATTATTCAAGAAGAAGCAGTAAGCGCTGCACCACATCTTCGGCTCTCGGATTGAGTGAGGCGTCCTCGTGGATCTCCTCCATTCACGCACTCAAGGCGCTTGACGAGTATGCATTAGAAGTACATACTTATGCATATGAGAACAACGCTTGTTATCGACCCCAGCCTTCTCGACCGCGCCCGGGAACTAACCGGGATACGCGAAAAGACGGCACTCGTGCGCGCCGGGCTGGAGGCGTTGATCGCGCGCGAAGCTGCACGCCGGCTCGCAGCTCTCGGCGGCTCGGAACCCGGGTTGCGAACCATACCCCGGCGTCGGCTTGGCACGGCGCGATGATTCTGGTTGATACTTCTGTTTGGGTGGCGCACCTCCGGCGAAGCAACTCGAAACTGTACAAGCTGCTCGATGAAGCCAAGGTTTTCGCACATCCGTTCGTGGTCGGCGAATTGGCCTGTGGGAATTTGAGAAATCGCTCTATCATTTTAGCCGACCTCGAAGCACTCCCCAAACCGGTTCTGGCAACCCAAGCAGAGGTGATGCGGCTGATCGAACACCGGAGGCTTTGGGGCTGCGGAATTGGGTTGATCGATGTAAACCTTTTGGCTTCCGCACTCCTTTCTGACTGTGAACTTTGGTCGCTGGACAAGAAACTGGCCGGCGCCGCGGGCGCGGCGGGAGTTCGGCTCTTTCGTTGAGTGAGCAATGACCACACCGAACCGGGGGTTCTCTCCCGTCTGCTTCAAAGGTTCCATCTCAAGTTCCTTTTCAGGCTATGCAATTTGACGCCGCGTCAGCTTTCTGTTAAAACCTGAACTACGTTCCGAATGCCAAGCGCTTCCACAGTCCGAGTGGTAAACGCCGCCACGCGCCTTGAGCGCGTGCGCTATGCCATTCGTGACATGGCCGTGCTCGCCGAGCAACTGACGCGCGAGGGCAAGACGATTCTTCCCCTCAACATCGGAGACCCGCTCAATTTCGATTTCCAAACGCCGCCCCACTTGATTGCCGCCGTCGAAAAGGCCATGCGCGACGGCAAAAACGGCTACTCGCCTTCGCTGGGCATTCCCGAAGCCATTGAGGCGATTCGCGCGGAAGGCGAGCGCAAGGGGATTTGCAACATTCAGAGCGTCTTCCTGACCTCCGGCGTGAGCGAGGGCCTGGACGTTTGCCTGACAGCGCTGGTGAACTCCGGCGAAAACGTTCTGACGCCCAGCCCGGAATATCCGCTCTACTCGGCCGTGCTGGCCAAACTCGGCGCCGAATCCAATTCCTACCGGCTCGACGAGGAGAATGGATGGGAGCCGGACCTGGAAGACATCGCCCGCAAATTGAATGCGGGCACGCGCGCCATTATTGTCGGCAATCCCAATAACCCTACCGGCGCGGTCTATTCGCGCGCGACGCTGGAGCGAATTGCGGACTTCGCCCGGCGCAATAACCTGGTGATCTTCGCCGACGAAATTTACGACAAACTGATTCTCGATGGCGAGCCGCACGTTTCGCTCGCCGCGCTCGCGCCGGACGTGCCGGTGGTGACTTTCAACGGGCTTTCCAAATCCTATCTCGCCCCCGGGTGGCGCGTGGGCTGGGGCATCGTGAGCGGCGACGCGGCGGCCGTGAAGCCTTACCTCGAGGGAATTCACCAGTTGCTGCGCGCCCGCCTGTGTTCGAATCAGCCCCAGCAATATGCCGTTCGGCCGGCGCTCGAAGGGCCGCAAGATCACTTAGGCCCGGTGCGCGCCAAGTTGTGTGCTAGGCGGGACCTCACCGTTCGTGCTTGCCGCTCCACGCCGCGCCTGAGCTGCGTTTCGCCCCGCGGAGCGTTTTACGCATTTCCCAAGCTCGATATCCCCGACAGCGACGAGCATTTCGTAAAGCGACTGCTGGTGGAGAAGCACGTCCTGATGGTCCACGGAACAGGATTCGGACAAGCTCCGGGCACCAAGCATGTGCGGATTGTATTTCTTCCCGATGAGGCCACACTCTCGAGCGCCTACGAAGGGTTGCGCTCCTTCATCGCCGAACACTATGCGTGAACCCGAAAAGCACGATCGCGCCGGCGCACTCAGGACCGCCGAATCTCCATCCGTAGAACCCGCGATCGCCATCGAATTTCCCAATCAGTTCTGTCCCGTGTGCTCAAGCAGGCTGGAATCCCACCGCTGCAAGTTGGTCTGCCGTCGCTGTGGATATTTTATGTCGTGCTCGGAATTTGAGTGAGCCTTTCTCAAAGGCATAAGATTCGCTACAGTTGCTGGCAAAGCAGTGTAATTCTTACACTCGACCCCTTGTTTTCAACAACTTCTCAGGAGGTTCCTTCATTTTTAGTTTTTTCAGGCATTTTCGTCACTGTGGCAGCCGACACTTGTAGCCGATGTTGCTTTCGTGAGCAGCCGCACGCTTCCACTCCGCGCCAGCTGAAAGCCCTATGGCGAGGCTTGCAGAGCGTAGAAGTAGGGGCATTCTGCGAAATGCCGTTACAGCCGTTCCCCGCCACGCGGGATGGCCGTCCAAAAGGCCGCCTCGGATTGCCCTGCCCTCATGCCAAAATTCGCGCATAAACACTGGTCCCTTCCCATACATAGGCTATTCCGATGCCATTATCGAAGCGAAAGCGTTACCGTGCGGTAACATTATGAAATCATTAATCTATTGGCGTCCCGCCGGCCCCCGATTCCCCCCCACGTCCATCCACTCGCTGCGGGTTTTCACGCAGCGACTGGGGTTTTTGCACAGGGTGTAGCGCCGGGATTGGGGTCCGCGTCCCTTCCTGAACGCCCTGGGCGAATAAGGGGCCAGGGACGAGCCCTGCCCGTATGAATTCAACGTATGAACCGGCGCAAACGGTCGGAGGCTTAAGAAAGGAAGATGGAGTGTGCAGGGGTACCGGGTACGAACGGACCAATCAACCGGTACCGAAGGAGTGTGGCCCTCGTCTTTCCGCGGGAATATCCTGCGTGTGAACGAGGGGGAAAACTATGCGCTACGTAACCATTGAGAGCACTGCCTACTCTGCTTCTGCCGGTCGGGAAAGGCGCTTTCGCCTGACCTATGAAGTCAAACCGTTGCGGGAAGGGCTGGAGAGCTGGTTCCTCGTCTCCAAAGAGGAAATCTCTTCCTGAATGATCCCCTAAGCCTTGCGCTTTAGCGCGTCTTCCTGAATTCCAAGAGCCTGAATTCCTGCGCACGAAACAATTCCTGTGATAGTTTCTTGTGACATAAATCTATAACGAAGGTGAATTGATGAGCGGAAACACGAGAGATTCAATTCCCGCCGCACCTGTGCAGCGAATTCTTGCCGCGGCAAAATTCGCGTCGGAAAAACACGCAGCCCAGAAACGCAAGGGCGCCGCCGCGGAGCCTTACGTCAACCATCTGATTGAGGTCGCACAATTGGCGGCAAGCAGCAGCGATGTGCTGGACGCCGAGCTGGTGATGGCGGCGTTCCTCCACGACACCATTGAGGATACGGGCACAACGGCGAAGGAACTTGAACAGGCGTTCGGGAGCGATATTACCGCCCTGGTGCTCGAAATGACCGACGATAAATCCCTGCCCAAGGACGTCCGCAAGGAACTGCAAGTGACCAATGCGCCGCACAAGACTGTGCGCGCCCAGGTGCTCAAGCTGGCCGATAAAATCTCCAACCTACGTTCCATCCTGGCCAGCCCGCCCGCCGATTGGAGCGCGGAACGGAAGCGGCAATACTTCATTTGGGCCAAGCGCGTGGTGGACGCCCTTCCCCAGCCCAACCCGATTCTCAAAGCGGAATTCGAAAAGACGTTTGAGCGATTCAAGGGCTGAAACTTGGTGGACTGGGCCAACTGCCGAGTGGCGCGTGACCCGACCGGTAGCCTGGGGATGATGCCTCCGCAAAGTATTTGTCACTTCTATGTTGCACACCCCTAATATCCGTCAGCTTGTTTGGTTACTTTGGCCCGGGTACAATGTTATGAAACTCGCATCGACGGAGAGTTCAAATGGAGACAGCCAAGATTTCACCGCAATTTCACGTAGTAATCCCGAAGAAGCTTAGAACGGCCCTAAAGCTGTCCCCGGGCCAGCGGGTCCAAGTGGTTGTCTATGGCGATAGGATTGAGATGATCCCGCTAAGAAAGATCTCCGAAAT
>JASHSC010000081.1 GCA_030036915.1 Terriglobia bacterium | reverse complement strand
CTGCGCGATTGAAATGATCGCGTCCACCACATCGCGTTTTGACATGGCGCGCTTCGGCGCGGAGGTCTTTCGCCCCAGCCCTCGCCAGGCAGATCTGATGATCGTGGCCGGAACGGTGACGCTGAAGATGGCGCCGGTGGTCAAACGCATTTGGGAACAGATGCCCGACCCCAAGTGGTGCATCTCCATGGGAGCTTGTTCCAGCGTGGGTGGACCGTTCAACACTTACGCCGTTTTGCAGGGTGTTGACAAGATCGTGCCCGTGGACGTCTACGTGGTGGGGTGCCCGCCGCGCCCGGAAAACCTCTTCTACGCTCTTCTTCGGTTGCAGGAGAAGATTGACGGCATGTCACTGGGCAAGCGGCCCACGGATGTTCGCCTGGATTCAAGCATGATCGACGAGTTCAAACGGTCCATTCACATCGGAAAGGCAGGAACGCCGGAACTCGTTCAGCTCGGTTAGGGCGACTTTTCCTGCGCTCGTTCGCAAGAAAAACATTTCACAGCTTACAGCCCAAAGCATGAGGAGGCTGGAGGGCTCCTGGCTGTCAGCCTCTGAGGAGATCCCATGGCAAACTTTGTAAAGGTCGCGAGCCTTTCAGACTTGAAGCCGGGAACAGCATTGACCGTCGAGGCAAACGGTAAGTCCATCGCCCTGTACAACGTCGCGGGGAAGATTTACGCAACAGACAACACCTGTCTTCATCAGGGTGGACCTCTCGGCGAAGGCATGCTGGAGGGCGAAGTCGTCACCTGCCCTTGGCACATGTGGGAGTACAACGTCTGCACAGGTGAAAAAGTGGGCATGAGCTCGATCAAACTAGCCACCTACCCTGTTGAGGTCGAAGGAACCGACATCAAAGTGGAAGTCTGATTTGAGCAGGATCGAAACTGTGTGATTGCAATAGATAATCGGCGACTCTTCAGAAATCTCAAGAGCGTCACACGCAGAAAACATTTCCCTGAATTCCGAAATCACGCGAAAGCAATCACCTATCACCAATGCCAGAGCTACCGGAAGTTGAAACCGTGGCCCAGGGCCTGCGGCAGCACGCGCTCGGACGGCGCATCGTGGCCGTGGAGGTGCGCCACGCATCGGTGATCGGAGGGTCGCCGGATGTATTCGCGTCCACGCTCGCGGGCCGCACGATGACCAACGTCTCGCGCAAGGGCAAGGCAATTGCCGTCGAGCTGTCGGCGGAAGGCGGCGCCGCGCCGCGTTTTCTCCTGGTCCGCCTGGGAATGACCGGTCAACTTACGGTCGTTCCGCGAGAAACGCCCATCGAATCGCACACGCACGTCCTCATGACCTTTGACGATGGTCATGAGGAGCTAAGGTTCCGCGACATCCGGCGCTTCGGCAGGTTGCGGTCCCTGACACCACAGGAACTCGAAAAAGTTTTCGGCGCGCTTGGCCCCGATGCTCAGCGTGTAACCGAACTTGAATTCCTGGCTGCAATGCGCGGTCGCAAGGGCGCCATCAAGAGTTGGCTGATGAACCAGAACCTGGTGTCGGGGCTCGGAAACATCTACGCCGATGAAGCATTGTTCGAAGCACGCATCCATCCCCTTTCCCAGCCCGACCGCGTCTCGGCGGACAAGGCTCGCCTGCTTTTTAGAGCCATCCGCAATGTGCTTAGGCGGGCGGTGAATCTGGGCGGCACAACGTTCAGCGATTATATCAACCTGGAAGGGAAGCCCGGAGCATTTCTCAAGAAACTGCGCGTGTATCAGCACACCGGCGAACCTTGCTGCCGCTGCGGCCAGGCCATCCGGCGCATCGTCATTGCCGGACGCAGCAGCCATTTTTGCCCCCGCTGCCAAGTCCGCCCGCATGTTACGGCCAAAATGCGGGGACCAAGAAAATCAGCCTCTCATTAGATGGACGGCCAACCAAGGTTTAGGAAGCGATTGAAACCGCCGCTCCTCGCTCAAATTTCCGCGGCCTTCCGATAGCGAGCCATGTGCTCTAGCAGTTCCGGGTTATCGGGAAGGAGTGCCAGCGCTTTCTTTTGAATTTCCACCGCTCGCTGAAAGTCACCGTTCGCATAGTAGGCTTCCGCCAGGGTGTCGATGAATTCTCCTTCCTTCCATTGCGACAGCTCAACGGCACGCTCCGCATGGGCCAGCGCGGCCTTGGGAGCGCGAAAATTTTGATCGTCGCAAGCGGCATAAAGCCATGCCAGGTTGTTATGCGCCACGGCCAGGTCCGGCGCAATCCGGAGTGCCTGCTGGTAGGCTTTGATGGCATTCGCATAGAGTTTGTGCTGAGCATACATATCCGCCAGCATCACCTCGTTGGCAGCGAGCAGTTCCCGGCCCTCGGCAGTTTGGGGGTACTTTCCGAGTACATCTTCAAAAATCTGCTGAGCTTTTTGGGGATCACCCTTCAACTGGTAGGCCAACGCGAGACCCAGTCGGGAGTGGTCATCCCCTTCCGTGAGTCGGACGGCTTGTTGAAATTCATCAATAGCCTGGTCGTATTGCTTCTGCGACAGGTAATAGTTTCCCAATTCTTCATGGGGCTCTTCCTCGTGCGGGACCAGCTTCACAGCTTGCTGGAAGCTCTGAAACTCACGATCGTATTGCCGGGTGGACTCGAATCGCTCACCTTCTACCAGCAGCCGGTCCATCGTCTGAATCGTCCGATAATGGCGAGCTGTTGCTGCCATGGCGAGGATCACGATCGCCAGCGGCAAGATCACGATGGCCTGCGACGGGGGTTCGGAAAATGCGCCGAGCATAAGGTCAGGCTGCGGAGGCCGAATGACGAATGCGAGAAGCGCCCCGGTGGCCAATCCCCCCAAGTGGCCCCAATTGTCCACGCCGGTAGTCTTGAGCCCCGAGACGAGAACCACCAGGATAAAAGGGAGGATCCGCACGCCCAACGCGCGCGCCCAGCGCCGGGGAATGAGTTCACGATGAACATACCCGGCGACGAGAATCGCTCCCGCAATTCCCATCACCGCCCCGGAAGCTCCCACAGAGATATTTCTCGAAACAGTGGCCGAAAGGAGTGCGCCGCCCACGCCGGACGCAACATAGATGGTGGTAAAGCGTCCGTAGCCATAGACTCTCTCCAGAATGGGTCCCAGAACGAAGAGTACGAAGCTGTTCCCCAGGATGTGAGACCAGCCGCCATGCAGGAAGATGGGCATGACCAGACGCCAGTATTCACCTCGCCGCATGTAGGGTCCGTAAGAAGCGCCAAGGTTGAGGAGAACTTGTGCGTCATTGAATCCCCCGGCGCGAATCTCCAGGCCGAAAACTATGAAATTGAGAGCAAGAAGAGTCAGCGTAGCGATAGGCCAGAGGCGGCGCGGGGTAACATTGGAATATTGGGGTGCGGCATGAAGGGATGGGAATTGGTCGGCCATGAATTCAAACTTGAGTGCGAGCTTTCTCCCACGAAGCAGCAATTGACAAAATTATCCACTCAGTTTCCAAGCGATTCGTTGCGACATCCCGCATGCATAGGCCGTTCGAGAGCCACTGACAATCTCCATCCGGGCTTAAGGAGAGACAAGGCCAGTCCCCAGGTTAAGCGTATTAATCGCCCGCTCCCGAACCCGATTCGCCTTCCTGTTCCTCAACCACTTTGGAAGTTTCTTCCCACTCGCGCATCAATCCGGCGATTTCCTCGCGCCCCTGTTCGATGAGTTTGGCGAGCCGCACACTCTCATCCACGCTTTTGAAATGCCCGGATTCCTGACCATAACCTTCGATTTCTGCCTCACGACGCGCCACCTGCTCCTCAATTTCGCGGCAACGATCTTTCATCTGACGAAGGCGCAGGGGATTAAGGCGCTTCGTTTTTGAAACAGCCACGACTCCCCTCTTGGCCTCCTCGCGCGATTCCCGATGGACGTCGTGCTCCATTGCGCGTTCCGCCACCAGATCCCTCGTGCCGGGCAGGGTAAGGTCAATTTGTTTCCCCTCCTTGCGCCACAAATAATCCTCATAGTTGCCGGGAAAGACATTCACCGCACCCCCGCCAATTTCAAAAACGCGCGTAGCAAGCTTGTCGATAAAGTAGCGGTCGTGAGAGACAAACACCACCGTGCCGGAGTAGTTTTCCAGGGCTTCCAGCAGAACGTCCTTGGCGCGCAGATCGAGGTGGTTGGTGGGTTCATCAAGCAGAAGGAAGTTGGAGGGCCGCAGGAGCATCCGTGCCAGCGCATAGCGATTGCGCTCACCGCCGGAAAGCACGCGAATGCGCTTGAAGACATCGTCTTCTGTAAACAGGAAGCACCCCAACAGGCTGCGTAACTCCGTCTGCGTGCTCAAGGCCATGGGCGCGGCGCGCGTCAGGTCATCGAGTAGGCGAACTTCCGGATCGAGCGCTTTGTACTGGTCCTGGGCGAAGTAATCCGCCTCGACGTTGTGGCCAAGCTTGAATTCCCCTGCGGTCAGCGGTTCGATGCCGGCGAGCAGCTTGATGAGGGTCGATTTTCCCGCACCGTTTGCCCCGACCAGCGCCACACGATCGCCGCGATCGATCGTGAAGCTCACTTCGCGGAACACCTGCTTTGATCCATAATTCTTGGCTACGCCTTGAAATTCTGCCACTCGCCGGCCGCTCGCCTTGGGCTGCGGAAACGTGAAATGAATTGCCTTTTCTTCCTTCGGAATCTCGATTCGCTCCATACGTTCGAGTTCCTTGATGCGGCTCTGCACCTGCTTGGCCTTGGTGGCCGTATAGCGGAAACGGTTAATGAAAACTTCGAGCTGCTGGATTCGCTCCTGCTGGTTTTGGTAGGCCGCCTCGATTTGGGTCCTGCGCGCGGTCTTTTCCGTGAGGTATTTCTCGTAGTTTCCCGTGTAGAAATGGATCGTCTGATTCCAGATTTCAACGATCTTCTTGACAGTGACATCCAGAAAATACCGGTCGTGCGAGATGAGGACGCAGGCATGGGGATAATCGTGCAAGTACTCTTCCAGCCAATTGCGGGCCTCGAGATCCAGATGGTTGGTCGGCTCATCGAGCAGCAACAAATTTGGCTTTTCGAGGAGCAGTTTGGCGAGGGCGATGCGCATCTGCCATCCACCTGAAAATTCCTCCGTGCGGCGATGCCACTCGGATGGTGGGAATCCCAGCCCTCCCAGCACCATTCCCGCCTGCGCTTCAAGCGAGTATCCATCGCGATGCTGAAATTCCGTGTCGATGGCATGGAAGCGCTCGGCGACCTGCTGGTACTCCGCTCCGGCAGGGTCCAATTCACCCATTTTCGCCATCAGGGTTTCCATCTCCTGCTCCATAGAGAGCAAGTCACCGAATACGGACATGCACTCCGCCAGGACAGTGCGTCCGGCAAGCGTCAGGCCGTCCTGTGGCAGATAGCCGGCAGTGACTCCTTTCGAAAAAATAACTTCCCCGTAATCAAGCGGCTCTAGACGCGCCAGGACCTTGAGCAGAGTGGTTTTGCCCGTCCCGTTCGCGCCCACCAGGCCCACTCGATCGCGCGGCGTGATCAGCCAGTCCAGCGATTCAAACAATATTTTGGGACCGAATCTTTTTCCCGCTGAGGAAAGTTGGATCATAGAAAAGAAGATCTTCCATAGAGCAGCGAACCACCTCGCAGATCAAGAATATCAGCTTTTCGGGTTGTATTGCATGCTTTGACCGCCTTGACTCGCTTACTGGCCAAAAGCATAATCGCAGCATGGGAGAATATGCGGCGAGATGCCGGTATGTTCCGCAGGGTTCAAAGGGAAAAATCTCCTGCCCGTCGCACGCATGACCTTGACCTGCGAGCTCAGATAGAGAATTCGCCAGGGAGGTTTTCAGTTGGCGGACCAACCCCCAACTTCGCCACCAGTCTTTACCTATCTTGATGCCCGGGTTCCTGTGCGCCCGAACGAACACATCGCCATCCTCCAGCAGGGCCCCGGGACAGCAACGCAGGGAGCAGAGTTCCTGAGCGAGGGCCTGCACAGGGGCCACAAATGTTGTTGCGTGGCCCCTGCCGAATTGCGCTCTGGCATGCTCGCACGCCTTGGCGAATTTGGTGTGTCCGTGGAGGGCCACCTGCGCGACCACACCTTGCAGTTCCCGACAGCGAGTCAGGACCCGGGGGAGCTGCTGGATTGGGCCAAGAGGTTTTTCGCCGAAGCAGAGGCAGATCACGCCCCCGCCGTGCGCTGGCTGGAAGAGGGAGTCTGGGCCAAGTCTTCAGACCCTTACGTCACACGTTTTTTTGAACTTCACTCTCGCCTCAATTACCTGGTCAAGGAATATCCCAGCGTAGCGTTATGCCGATATGACATAAACGATCTGAAGATCCCCCATCTCTTCTCCGCCATCGCCGTGCATCGCCACCTACTCGTGGAAGGCACACTGGTCCGCGATAATCCGTTCTACATCCCTGCGGAAAAATTCCTATCCATGAGCCCGGAAGACCGCGAGCGCGACCTTCGGGACATTTTCCGTGACGTCGAATTTGATGTGACGAGGTTGCTTTCCATCCTGGCCGGTTATGGACGGCTCCAACGACCGCAGCCGGATGAGAGCCGCTGAAATTCCCGGCACTGACTCTGCTGCATCTCCTGAAAATACGATACATTCCTGAGTACTTTGCACAAATGCGTTATCATGTGCCTTTTTCTTCACGGGATTCCCGCACAGTTTGTTAGAATACTTGGTTCTGGATTTACAAATACAATGGACTACGATCAGCTAGGAAGTTTCTTGGAAGTGGCGAAGCTGCAAAGTTTCTCGCGCGCTGCGGAGAAACTATTTCGCACACAGCCCGCAATCAGCGCGCAGGTGCGCTTGCTCGAACAGGAGTGCGGGGAGAAGCTTTTTGACCGGAGCGGGAAGAAGGTCTTGATGACGCCCGCAGGAGAGATCCTGTATCGCTATGCCGAGAAAATGTTGGCTATGCACAAGGAGGCGCTCCAGGCCATTGCAGAGCTGAACCAGACCCCGCGCGGCAAACTGTTCATCGGTGCCAACGAAGCCACCTGCCTCTATGTTTTGCCGAAGACTTTCGCCCGGTTCAAGCAGCTTTATCCGCTTGTCCAAATCAGCATTTATCGAAATTTCAGCCACAAAATCCTCCAGAAAGTTCAGGAGGGCGCGGTCGACCTGGGGATCATTACCTTGCCCCTGACGGCCAGCAATTTGGAAGTAATCCCGGTGTTTCGCGATGAAGTCCAGGTGGTGGTCCCCAAGGCACATTCATTGGCCAAAAACAAGCATGTAACAGTGGAGGAACTCGCTCAACACCCGCTGATTCTGCCCAAAACAGGCCACACGCGGGTAGTGATTGACCGCTTGCTGCGTGAACATCGCGACCAACTGCAAATTTCCATGGAGATGGCGAGCGTTGAAACCATCAAGAAATTTGTGGGCGCCGGCCTGGGCATTTCCCTTATCAGCCGAACCTATGTGCAGCCGGAGGTTGCCGCGGGCTTGTTGAAATTGATCCCGCTCGAGGGTCAGAAGATTTATCGGGAGCTGGGCCTGGTCTTTCGCCGGGACCGCTACCTTTCGCTTCCCGCCAAGGTTTTTATCGAAGTGGTGCGCGAGTCGACGAAGTCCACCATCGCCAGCGCTTCTTCCACGACGAATACCGGCGCAAACCGCTAGTGGGCCATCGCAAGATGGATTCGCCGAGCCCAGCGGGGCAAAGTCTTGTCCGCAGGAATGGAATTGATGGTAAGAGAAAATCCTGTCCCCAGCAAAGGGAAGAAAACCGTCATTGTCATGAAATTCGGCGGGACGTCCGTCGGCAGCGCCGAGCGCATGAAGAGTGTGGCCGAGATCGTTGCTGATCACGGCCAGCGGGCGGAAGTGGTGGTGGTGGTCTCCGCCATGGGCGGTGTGACGGATATGCTGATCCGCGCCGCGAATGAGGCAAGCCAGGGCGATCGCGAAAACTGGAAGAATGTGCGCCGCGAACTCGCCCACCGGCACCGCGAGGTTGCCGACCAATTGCTGAAAGCCGCTGAGCAGGCCACCGTCCTGCCCCGGCTCGCCGATGCGGTGACCGACTTTGAAAACCTCTGCTCGGGATTCTCACTGGTGCGAGAGGTGACCCCGCGCGCCATGGACACTCTTTCCAGCCTGGGGGAGGTCATGTCCGCAAACCTTATTGCCGCCATCCTGCGCTCGCGGGGGACTCCCGCGGAAGCTGTCGACGCTACGGAGGTGATCGTCACGGACGATCATTTCGGCAACGCCACCCCCATTTTCGACGAAACCAATGCCAAAGCGCGGCAACGCCTGGCCGGATTGCGTCGGCGCGGGGTCGTTCCAGTCATCACCGGTTTCCGCGGTGCCACCCGCTCCGGCGCCTGCACCACCCTCGGCCGCGGCGGGTCCGATTACAGTGGCACGATTCTGGGCGCCGCGCTGGACGCCGACGAAGTTTGGATCTGGACGGATGTTGACGGCGTCATGACCACCGACCCTCGCTTGGTCCCTGAAGCTCGCATTCTTCCGGAAATTTCCTATCGGGAGGCCATCGAGCTTTCCTTCTTTGGTGCCAAGGTGCTCCACCCCAAGACCATTCAACCGGTCATGAAAAAGGAGATTCCGGTTAGGATCAAAAACAGCTTCAATCCCTCTTGCCCAGGCACTCGCATTGTTCCTTCCGCCACCAACAACCAGAAAGGCGTGAAGGCAATTACCTCCGTCAGCAAGGCTGACCTTATTACCATCACCGGCAAGGAATCGCTCACTTTCCCTCAACTCGCGGCCAAGGCGTTCGATTCACTCAGCCTGGACGACATTTCAACTTTGATGGTCACGCAGTCCTCCGCTGATAACGTGCTCTGTTTTGCAGTGCATGATGCGGATTTGCAACGTGTCAAGGCGCGACTGGAAAAGACCTTTGAACTGGAAATGCTGCACGACGACCGGGTGACAATCGAGGTTATGCCACAGGTTGCCATTGTTGTGGCCATCGGCGAAAACATGAAGGGGACACCGGGAATTTCCGGCCGCGCATTCGGTGCATTGGGCAAGCGCGGGATCAACATCATTGCCATTGCGCAAGGATCCTCCGAATTGAGCATTTCTTTCGCCGTGAGAGCAGCAGAGGTTGAAGAAGCTGTGAAGGCCATTCACGAAGAGTTCAAACTTAAGGAGTCAGGGACCAAAAGTCAGGAAGCGGTTGAAGGAAAGGTTTAAACCCGCTGACTCCTGACCAAGGCCTACCAACACCGATGTCTTCCGCCTACCTCCAGTGCATCGAGGAATCCTGCGGTCGTCGTCAGGATGCCAAGGAAGACCCTCATGCCTGCGCCGTCTGTGGTGGATTGCTGGATGTGAAATACGATTTTGATCCCATCGATCCCGAGCAGCTTCGCCAAACGTGGCGACAACGCCGGCTGAGCGACGACGCGATCGATCGCAGCGGCGTTTGGCGTTTTCGCGAACTGGTGCCCTTTGTGGATCTCGGCGCGCGGATCGTCACGCTTTCCGAAGGCTCCACCCCTCTGGTGGAGGCTCCGATCGCGGGATCGTGGGCCGGCCCAATCCGACTGACGATCAAACACCAGGGCGCGAATCTTACGGGGTCCTTCAAAGATCTGGGGATGACGGCCTGCATAACCCGGGCGCTGTCGCGAGGTATCCGCTGGGTGGCATGTGCATCCACGGGCAACACCTCTTCTTCCATGGCTGCATACGCCACGCGCGCCGGAATGAAAGCGCTGCTCTTCGTCCCCTTCAATCAAATCTCTGCTGCCAAGCTGGCCCAGGCTCTGGATTTCGGTGCTTTGGTGGTGGAAGTAGGTGACAATTTTGATGCGGCCTTCCGCCTGCTGCTCGAGGTCGCCCCGGAACTGGGACTTTACCTTGTAAATTCAATCAATCCTTTCCGACTTGAAGGCCAGAAGACCATTGTTGTGGAAATGCTTGAGCAGCGCGGCTGGCACTCACCGGACTACATCGTGGTTCCTGGCGGCAATCTGGGAAATTCCTCGGCCATCGGCAAGGGTTTGCGCGAATTAAAGGACTTGAGGTTCATCGGGAAAATCCCCCGCTTGGTGATCGTTCAAGCGGCGGGTGCCAGCCCTTTCTACGAAACCCTGCGTACAGGCGCGGCGGAGTTGCTGGCGGTTGATGCCCCCCACACGGAGGCTTCCGCCATCCGCATTGGCCATCCTGCCAACTGGAAGAAAGCGCGGCGAGCGCTCGAATGGGCCGGCGGGTTCTGCGAGTCGGTGACCGACGAGGAAATTTCCCAGGCAAAATGTGTCCTCTCGCAGGACGGCATCGCGTGCGAACCGGCCTCCGCCGCGACACTGGCGGGCGTGCGGAAGCTGGTTCAGGGCGGCAAGATCGAAAGGCATTCAGATGTCGTGTGCGTCCTTACCGGGCACCAACTCAAGGACACGGACTACATCATGCGTCATAGTGCCACGGGCAAGGAGGGTGGCCAGCGAATTCACGTCGAGGCGGAGTTGAATTCGCTTCGCCGGGAGTTGAAGCGAGCTTTGAGTGAAAGGTAGTTTTCTCGGCGCGCGCCTGGTCGCAAAGACCACGACTTCTCATCCACTGGAAAAATTGCGAGCCTGAAGAAGGGCCGCGCCACACGATCATGAACGAGCAACTTCGACAGGAGGTTCGATTTCTTACCACGCGCCTCGGCGCGATGGTCCGAGAGCAGTCGGGGGGGAAAGTTTTTTCAGCCATTGAAGTCCTCCGCAATGTTGCTAAACAAATTCGCCAAAGCCCCGATCCCCCGCTGGTCGAAGCCAAGGAGCGAGCGATTCAACACCTTTCACCGGAAGAAGCGGCGGCCGTTGCGCATGCCTTCAGCCTCTTTTTTCACCTCGTCAATCTATGCGAAGAACGTGAACGCGTGCGCCGCCTGCACGCGCATGACCGGCAGGGCACGGGTGCTCCTATGTCGCTGCGTCAAACTTTCAGCGAGTTGCGGCGGCAGGAAGTTCCCGCCATCGCCATCAAGAAGCTGATCGAGTCCATGCACGTTGAGCCGGTTCTCACGGCTCATCCCACCGAGGCCAAACGTCGCAGCGTGCTGAATCATATCTTGCGGCTGGGGAAAACCCTCGATGCCGCTTGTGGCGATTTGAGCGGCCCGGATGCTGCCGACATTGACTCCTGGATCGAAGCCCTTTGGCTCACCGACGAAGTGCGTTAGGGTGTGGTGACGCCGGCAATGTAAAGCGAGA
>JASHSC010000080.1 GCA_030036915.1 Terriglobia bacterium | reverse complement strand
TGCCGGTGTTCCGGGATGGGATCATTTGCACTTCAACAAGCCGACGGATGTGGCCGTGGCGCGCGATGGGTCGTTTTATGTGAGCGACGGCTACGGCAACCGGCGCATTGCCAAATTCTCCCCGCATGGGGAATTTTTGCTCGAGTGGGGCAAAGCAGGAGAGGCGCCTGGTGAATTTAACGAGGTCCACAATCTGGTGCTCGATCGCGAAGGAAGGGTTTACGTTGCCGATCGCGTGAATCGCCGCGTTCAGATTTTCACTGCGGACGGTCAATTTATCGGGCAGTGGAGAAGCGAGGCACTAGGCTGCCCATGGGCGCTGGCTTTTGGCGCGGATGGCTTCCTCTACATGGTCGATGGCGGTGACCAGAACGCGCAATTGCCCGGGCGCGCTCGGCTCACGCGGCTGGACCTGAAAGGAAATATTCTGGAGCAGTGGTCATCTTTCGGGAACTACGACGGGCAGTTGTACTACGGTCATGACATTGCGGTCGGCAAAGCCGGAGATGTTTACGTGGGCGACGTGAACCACGGCATGCGGGTGCAAAAATTTTCGCGGAGCGAGAAGGAATTTCTATTCTTATCCAGGCTTACCGAGTGAACGAAGTCCGGACGGAGGAGCGGGCGGGCAAGGCTGGGAACTCGCTTTGCAGGTCGATGCCACAATATTGGATTTCTCACATCGTGAAATTTCGGCGACCACACTATACCACCATTCACTTTGACACTTCGTAGCGTTTCTTATATTCCTCGTACAATCGCAAATGCGTGTTATCCGTGGGAGTGAGTTGTCCGTTGATGAAGAGATAACGCATCCGCGTGGGGATGGAGAGGGGATCGCCGTCCGTGACGATGAGATCCGCCATTTTGCCGGTCTCAATGGTTCCGAACTCGCCGGCGAGGCCGAAGATCTGCGCGGGGTAGAGCGTCACGGCCTTTAGTGCATCTTCATAGGGCAAGCCATAGGCTACACAGTTGGCGGCCTGGTAGGGCAGGCGGCGAGAAAATGACGCATCGAAACTGGCAAAGGCAATCTTGATTCCTGCCGCATTGAGTTGTCCGGCCGTAACAATCGTGACGGAGTTTCAGCGCCTGATCGTGCGTGAGGTCGCCCCACTTCATGCTCTTGGCTGCTTCCTGGTTCAGGTTATGATCACCGCGGAAGCGATCTTGTGAATTGGAAGTTGCAGCACTCCTCAGTCTTCGGATAGGGCGGCAATCATACGCCGGATAGGGGGAGATTTCAAAGAATGTTTGTGCGAAAATCTGCGGAGTTTTGGATGGGCGATATCAACTTGGAGAATCGGGATGCCACGCACCATTGCCATTGTCGAGCGGCTTGCAGGCCATACGGAGGACATGGGGGGCTTTGCCTCGCTCGCGCTGGAACTGGGCTACGAGACGCACCTGTTTCATGAACGCTCCGATCCTTACCACCTGCTCGACTATTACCAGACCCGCCTGCCCATCGCGGCCGATCGCATCCACGATTGGTCAGAGATGATGTCCATCGGCCCGCAATTTGAGGTCGTACTGCTGAATACCTCCTTTTTATGGTTGGATTATATGCCCTGGGTCCAGCAGGTGAATGCTAACCAGCACTTAATTGTGGTTCACCATCACCCGGAGGATGTGGAACTGAACCCCTTCGGGTCATGCGTCTATTTAACCCCGGCGCAAGGAGAGGAGAAGTGGATTTTCCCCATATATTCCAAGCCCGCTGCGCCGGAGAATTCGGGCGTGGGGAAAACAACCTTGTCCTCTGAAGATGCTTCCGACCTTCCCACGTTGACGTGTCTCGGCACATTCGAAGGCAAGGATGTGGGGGGCGCCATTCGTTATCTCGAAGCCGGCGGGAAGGTGAGGCACTACGATCGCCATCCCTGCCGCTACTTTAAAGGCTACGAAGGGGGTTATACGCAGCACCGGGGGCTGAATGGGGTTGAGTATATGTCCTCCCTTGCACAACAAGCGCAACCGATCTTTCTCTGGATGCCGATTCTTCCCGATAGGGATTATTTGGTGTGCCGGCTTACCGCCGCTCTTATTACCGGCGTGGAGATGACCTGCATCATGATCATGCCGGAGGCGCTCCGGAGATTGTACGGATTCCCTGAGGAGGCGGTTATTACCTATGGAAGTTCGGTTACGGAGGCTGAATGCCTCAACAAGCTGCGGGAATCTCCAAAAGAGCAAGCTGAGCGCCGAAGGCAATTGCGCCAATGGGCTATTGACCGTTGGGGAAAGAACCTGGAGGTTTTCAGGTCATTATTGCCGCCTCGGATTGAGTAGCTTGTAGCGGCGTCGATGCGGCAAGAGCCAAAAAAGCGTTGAGCGTGGCTACCATTCCCCTCCTCCGATGAGGAGGGGTGGCGCTCAACAGGAAATACCGGAACGCGAGGCGGAGGTAGCTGAACTACACCACCTCCGCGTTACACCGCTAGAAGTAAAACTTCAGGGCGAACTGGAACTCGCGGGGCACCGCCGTGGGGCTCAATGAGGTGATGGTGCCGCCGTTCGCCAGGTTCACGTTTTCGTTTGGGATCCCGAAGTGCGGGTTGTTGGCGAGGTTGAAGGCCTCGACGCGGAATTCAAAGCGCTTGGTTTCCGTGACGCGGAAGTCCTTGGCGAGGTTCAGGTCGAGATTCACCAGGCCGGGACCGTACAAACAATCCCGCATGGCGTTGCCGTAGGTGTATTGAGCTTGCAGTGGGAAGGCGGCCAGATTGAACCAGTCGTGGATGCTGCGTTGGCCCCGCGGCAGGTTGCCATCCGCGATGGCATTGGGACGATCAGTACCGCCCACGTTGGTCAAATCGGTGCTCACGGTGGGGGTGAACGACGGACCGGAATCGACGGTCATGATGCCTCCCAAACGCCATCCGCCCAAGACTTCATTGAGAACCCCGGTGCGATTCATAAATTGCCGGCCGGCCCCAAAAGGCAGATCATATATCGCGTTGGTCACAAACACCTGGCGCAAGTCGAACACGGCGTTGCCCCAGTTCCCGTTCAAGTCATAGTTGTTCTCCAGCCCCTCGCCGCCTTCGTTGTTGTTGTATTCGGTCATGTTAGTCAGCGAATGGGAATAGGTATAAGAGGCGAGCAGAGTGAGACCGTGGGACATCCGTTTTTCAAGCTTGACCAGCAAACCGTTGTAGTTGGCGGAAGCACCCGCATCGAAAAATTGGATGTTCGAAAAGGCAGTGAAGGGGCGGCGGGTTTGCACCGTGCCGGCCGCGGGCACGTAGGGCTGGTCAATATTGAGCTGCGTTTCGACCAGGTGACGGCTTCCCGTACCGACGTAGGAGACGGTAACGGCCATATTGGAGCCCAGTTCGCGCTGCACGTCAAGAAACCACTCCTGGCTGTATTGATCCGGCATGGTGGCCTGGGACGCGTCGACGGTCACATTGGGCTGAATCGTCGTGGAAGGAATCAGGCCAGGCGGAAATCCGTTTTGGACAATAAGGGCGGGGTTAAAAAGCTCGTCGGTGGAGAAACTGACTTCCGTCCACTGGGGCGGTTCCTTGTTATAGCGCTCGGTTTGGTTGTAGGCGTCCGTCGCCCCGTAGAAGATTCCAAACCCGGAGCGGATCACGGTGTTGTGCATCAGTTGGTACGCGAACCCCACGCGCGGCGCGAAGTTGTGGCTATTCACCGTGCAACCACAATCACTGTTGCTGGAAGCAAATTGGAACGCGTCGTAATCGGCCGTGCCCGGGAAAGGATCGAAACGGCTCATCACCTGGTAACCGCGATAGGTGGGCGGGTGGAATAGGTCCCAACGAACGCCCAGGTTCAAAGTCAGCCGCTTATTCACTTGGATGTTATCCTGGTAATAAAGCCCGTAATTGGGCCAGATGACACTTTCGCCGGCAGCATTGCCGATGTCGCCGCCGCTGGCGTCCCCCAGCAGGAAATCCGCGAACCCATTCCCAGTCGTGCCGCGGGCCTGCGGGTTCTCGGTGAAGTATCCGACAAAGGTCATTAGCCCGCGGGAATAGCGCGTGGCGATGCGGTCAGCGCCGTACCGCGTGTAAGCGAATCCCGCCTTCATCGTGTGGCGGCCATGGCTGTAGAGAAGGGTATCCGAGAATTGCTCGGAGTCCATGTTGTTCCAGTTCGGCCAGAAGTTCTGCGAGCCGTCCTCCGCGTAGCCGGTGGGATCGAAAAGGGTCATGCCTGTGTCATTGGCGGCGCCCAAGGGGGGAACACCCTTAATGCCTAGTTGCGCATCGTAGCCCTGAGTTTCAGGATCGTTAAGGAGGGTGGGAAAAAGGGTCAGGCCGGCGACAAAATCGTTCACCAGCGTCGGCTTGATCGTTGAGGTCAATCCCACCGCGCCGTTGTGGGCGACGACGGTGAGCGTTTCCCACGAGCCGCCGTCCGCCGGCTGCGGAAGGCTGCCGGCGTCCACAGCGCCTTCCGAACGGTGACTGTAGCGCGCGTAGAGGCGCTCGGAGCTCGAGAAATTGTAATCGAGACGCGAATCAACTTCGTCCGAGTCGTCGTAACCTTTGCCGGCAAAATAGTAGTTGTTGATGTTTCCGGCGCCGGGGATGTTCGGCAGGGGATAAAGAGCGATCACGTTACCCGCCACGGGGTCGAACCGGGTCGAGGGGATGGCATTGTTCGTAAAGGCGGTACGCACGTAGGTGCTGCCGGAGGCAGCGGTCGTGGCGGGATCGTAAATCGTGCTCAGGCCCGCGAAATTCCCGGCACGCATGGCCGCCGTCGGCAGAGTTGAGACGTCGGCCGGCGAGTTGTGAATTCGTGTCCCCTGATAGCTCCCAAAAAAGAACGCCTTGTCTTTTTTGATGGGCCCGCCAAAGGTGCCCCCGAACTGGTTCTGTTCCAGCGGCGGCTTGGGCTCCGTGCTGGCGAAAAAGGTGGCGGCGTTCAGGTCCGTATTCCGTAGGAATTCCCACGCATCGCCGTGGAACTGGTTGGCGCCGGACTTGATGGTGGCAATCACAGTTCCACCCATCCTGACCCCATACTCGGCGGAGTTGTTGTTGGTCACCACTTCGAATTGGTTGACGGCGTCCACGGCCGGTTCAACGGCCTGGGCCTGGTAGCCGATTTCTCCTCCGCCAAAGGTGGTGTTGTTCATGACACCGTCGAGAAGGATGTTCATCTGGTAGCTGGTCTGGCCCAGCGCGGTGAAGGACCCTTGCGTTTCACCCCGCGAATTGTTGGCGGGTGCTGACCCCGGGGTCAAGGTCGCCAATTGGAGATAGTTCCGGCCATTCAAAGGCAAGTCGTTCACCTGATTGTTGGAAACCACCTGGCCCACGGTGGTCGTTTGGGTGTTGAGCACTTCGCCGGCCTCCGTGACGGTAATCGTCTGCGCCAAATGCCCAAGTTGGAGAGCGAAGTCGAGTTGTACCGTTTGGGCCACGTCGAGCTCGACATTATTTCTGGCTGCCGGGCCAAATCCCGAGCTGCTGACCTGGACGTTGTACTTTCCGGCAAGGAGATCCGGAACGGCATAAAGGCCGGTTTGGTTGCTGTTCACGGAAATGGTCACGCCGGTGGCGATGTCGATTACCGTGACCTTAGCGCCAGGCACGGCGGCCCCTTGTGGGTCGGTGATCTGGCCCTGGATTGTCGAATTCTGCCCGAAAGCCGGCGTGGCGAGCAATCCCAATGCCAGCAAAATCGCAAACGGAGTAATGTCCAACTTCGGCAACGCCGATGAAAGAGCCTTCACGAATCCATTCTTTGGATGGGAACCGGCGTCACAGGATACGGCACAGTCATGAGACACGGGCTGACTCATCTGGATCCTCCTCATCGCTCTCGATCTTTTTTAGTTTTTACTATGTTGTGCGAGGACTGAAATTGCCGAATCACCCGGTGAACGCATTCTTGCCCCTCGAATCACGAATGCGCTCGCTTTAACCGGCGACTCTCTAACGGCTGGCTATCAGTCGGTAGAAGCGGAGACAGGATTTGACATCTCTGCAGTGATAGCCGCCAGCCGTATGGTAAAAGTGCCGAACTCTACTTCACCTGGAACGGTGCACAACTCTAGGAAAGGAGCGACAAAATGTCAATCTCTATTTCGGCCTCCAACTGGTGATTACTCCTGCGTTCGGATATCTCTGGGACACGCCGGCATCATCTGCCGGTCCAAACCGGGGCCAACCACGCCACGGGATTCTTGGGATCGGCTCCAGGCGCGTCGCCTCCGCCCGCGTTCCACACCCTGACGAAGAAATATCTGCTCGTGGAATCGTCGATCTCCGGGGTCCAATGGACAGAAAATGCGGGGGGCGGGTTAAATGTTTGGACCACCGCACCGCCATCCTTGACGATGTCGATTTTTGTGATTTGGTCGTTGGGATTCCCCGTGTCGGGGTCGCTGACCGCAATGTCAAATTGAAAGTGGGTGGGTGAATGGAGCGTGGAACCCATGATCGCGCCGTTCACGGTGTATCGGCATTGAATGTTGCGGTCGAGCGAGGCATAGGTTCGCCGGTTCTTCATGGCATCCAGAATCGCTGCTTTCGTTTTGCGGGTAGCGAGCACGAAGGTGCGGGAAGTTTGACGCGATATACCCGTGAGGCCGTGATTGTCGTTGCCGCAAACGGGCGACACCTTCCATCCCTTGTCGAGCGCGTTGATAAACGCCGGGTAGTGAATTTTGTTGTTGGAGTTGATGACTTCGAGCATGGTGATGACGTCGGTGACTTGGGGCGTGCGATAGTCCCAATCATTGTATTGGTGCGGGCCGGGATGATTGAAGCTGGCGACCACAGGTCCCTCGCCGTTGGCCGGGACGGTGGGCAGCCAATGATACAAATAGGGCAGGTCAATCCCCGGCGCCAGGGCGTTCAAATATTCCGCGCTGTTAATGACGTTAAGATGGCCGGTGCCGCCGGGGCCGTCATTTTCAGAATGCTCGTAACCCGCAATTGCCACGAAGTTGTCATCCGTTGCCTCGGCGGCCTCGCGTTTCGTCGCCTCCCAGGCAGCGTTATCGGGGCTGGGCCGGTTGAAAGGCCGCTTCCTGTGAGTGATCGGTGGTGACGTAGAAATCATAGCCGTCGGCCTTGGCCAAGGCATAGTGCGCCGAAGGCGGTCCCTGATATTTCTGCCAATCGGGCTTCAGAGCGTCATTCGGGCCAGGGTATTGAGCCGACCCGATGATAATGATGCTCGGGCATGCGCTTTTTACCTGCACGTAGCCTTGGGACCATTCGTCAAGAAAGGAAGTGTGCGGATCGGGCCCGAAAACCGCGATCCCCGTGCAATCGTTCTTCACATACATTTCCCCATGGGACAACGTATAGATGGTGTGGGAATGGGTGTTGCCTGCGTAGATGTGATATTGGGAAGGGTCCGCCTGGCCGAGGCACAGAACGGGA
>JASHSC010000079.1 GCA_030036915.1 Terriglobia bacterium | reverse complement strand
CAAGTCGAATTTCTTCGTTCGCGACTTGTGACTCAGGTTCTTGAGAACACTGCGGAACGCCGAATCTCTGGCTTTCTCCACTTCATCTCCTAATCAACCCGCGAGGTTTCCAATTCACCGCGCAAGTTGCAAGGCTGAGATAGTATACGGAAATTGTCCGCAGAAACAGACGGCTGCGCAGCAATGGAACAGATATGGGGCACAGCGGGTTAATCATTCATTCAGAGTGTGATAGACTCCCGCAAACGAAGCGAGCTGTGCAGCAATGCTGATGCATTTCCAGCAGGGCTCAAATTGCCGCCGCACGTCTATTCAGCAGCTTCCAAGCGCGTAAATCAGATGGCTGCTGATGGGAAGCAAGAATGCAGTTCTCGTCTTTGCCGGTCGCAGCACGCGACTCGCACTCCCCTCCGCCGGCACCAAACCCCAGCCGGCCATGGGCAAGCACCCTCACCCTCGCAGTTTATTTCGCGGCCATTTTCCTGAGCGCCGCATTGCTCTTCCTGATGGAACCGATGTTCGCTAAGATGGCGCTGCCGTTGTTAGGGGGCAGCGCGGCGGTGTGGACCACATGCCTCGTTTTCTTCCAAGCGGCGCTTCTGGCAGGATATGCGTACGCTCATGCGGTTCAAAGATTACCTTTGCGGGCACAGTTTACCTTGCACTCCGCCCTGATGTTCGGTGCACTGGTGTTCTTGCCGGTTCACCTGCCGGCCGCCTGGACGCCGCCACCGTCTTCGAACCCCGCCGGGTGGTTGCTGTGGCTTTTGCTGGTGGCTGTGGGATTGCCCTTCTTCGCCTTGTCTGCCACGACCCCGATCTTGCAAAAGTGGTTTGCGCGTTCAGGGCATCCCGCTTCCCCGGACCCGTACTTTCTCTATGCGGCTGGCAATACCGGCAGTCTGCTGGGGTTGTTGGTATACCCATTCGCGCTTGAGCCGCTATTGACGCTGAGAAATCAAGCATGGCTGTGGGCCGCTTCTTACATATTGTTTCTGTTGCTGGCGGCCGGCTGCATGCTGCTCGCCTGGCGCGGCCGTCGTCGCGATTCATCCACTGTAAGCGCACCGTCGCAAATTGAGGGGCTCGAAGATCCGGGTGCTCACTCCGCCGAACCGCCCACATGGCGCCTGCGCCTGAGCTGGGTGGTGCGCGCATTCGTGCCCTCCAGCCTGATGCTCGCGGTCACTGCGGCTCTCACCACGGACGTCCCCGCCATTCCGCTCTTTTGGTTGGTTCCCCTGGCGCTCTACCTGCTCAGCTTCGTGCTGGTGTTCGCGCGTAGGAACATGGTCCCGCATCTTTGGGTCAGACGGCGAACGCCCTTATTGATCCTGGCCGCAGCGATCCCAATCGTTCTGAAGGGGGTGCTGCCTTATTCAGCGTTGTTTATCGTGGATCTCCTCATGCTATTCGCCGTTGCCCTGGTATGTCACGGCGAGATTGCCGGCAGCCGGCCTGCTCCTCGGCACCTCACCGGGTTCTATCTTTGGATTTCGGTGGGAGGAGTGCTCGGCGGGGTATTCAATGCCCTGCTGGCGCCGGTGATTTTCAATTCACTCGTGGAGTTCCCGCTGGTGCTGGTTTTGGCGGCTTTGCTTATTCCTCCCGTCGAAGGCCTCGAAGATACTCCGGCCGCCCGCCGGAATGATTACCTTCATCCGATCGCCATGGGCATCGCAGTCGCCGCGGCAATTTGGGCGTTGCAGAGGCGCGGAGTGGCCCCCGGCATGTGGTACAACTTCGGCGTCTTCTGTCCTGCCGTAATTTGTTGTCTGCGCTTTGGCGTGCGGCCGCGCCGTTTCGGCTTGGGAGTGGCGGCTCTGATCCTTGCCAGCCAGGTTTACCTGGGACCTTTCGGCAGGATCCTGTTGAGCAAACGCAGCTTTTTTGGCGTGTACCGAGTGATCGACGATGCGGATCGAAACTGCCGCGCGCTCCTACACGGTGGCATTTCCCACGGGCTACAAAGTCTGGACCCCGCAAGGGCTTGCGAACCCCTGGCGTATTACACGCGTCAAGGCCCGATTGGCCAGGTGTTTGACGCATTCCGCAGCAGTGCATTGGAGGACGACGTTGCTATCATTGGGCTTGGAGCGGGCGCCCTAATTACCTACTCGCGACCCCACCACCCGTTCACGTTTTACGAAATCGATCCCACGGTGTTGCGAATTGCTTCGGACCGCCGCTACTTTACCTACTTGTCTAATTGCGGTCCGCCGGCGCACTTTGTGCTCGGCGACGCGCGCCTCTCACTCCGGAACGCCCCGGCCCACGGCTACGGGATCATTGTGCTCGACGCCTTCAGCGGCGATTCAATCCCCACTCATCTCCTTACCCGCGAGGCGTTGGCGCTCTATTTGTCCAAACTTGCTCCCAATGGAATCGTGGCTTTTGACGTCACAAACCGATATCTGGACCTCCACGGTGTCTTAGGGAACCTGGCGCAGGATGCAAGCCTGTTCGGGCTGGTCAATGATGACCTCACAATGAGCGCCCGGGAGGCGCAAGAAGGGAAATTTGCGTCGACGTGGGTGGTGATGGCCCGAAGCTCTGCTGACTTGGAACCGCTTCGAGATATGCCCGGATGGCGAGTTCTTCCCCCTGCGCCGGGCGCGCGAGTCTGGACGGATGATTTCTCGAATATCCTGAGCATCCTCAGGCTCAGGTGAAGACAATGCACCTTCCAGGTGGCACCGGAATCATCTCTGCAAATTCCCGGACGCGCGGAGGTGCTACCTGCATGCATCCCGGCTGGCGCGGCGAGCCAGGGCGCGCGAGGCCCCCGCGGACCGCACGGATACCGGCACCAGCGCGGTTTCCACGGCCTTCTCCTCCTCGCTGTTCACCAACGCTCCCTGGTCCTCCTTGACGAAGATCAATTTGCCCATAATTTCGTCGAAGTCCACGGTGATCAGGTCCCCAAGCTGAATCTGATCCGTAGCCAGCAGGTTCGAAATGGGGAACACCAGGTGGCGTTCAATGGAGCGTTTCAGGTGACGCGCCCCGAATTTCATGTCCGTCCCCTCGCGCAGCAGGAAATCACGGGCGGTGGAGGTGCAGCGGAACACGAATTGGCGGCCGTCGGTGGCGTTAATGACGCGCTGTTGGACGCGGTCCAGTTCAATGTCGAGAATCTGTTCAAGGTGCTGGCGCGTCAGGGCGCGGAAGACGATCACTTTGTCGAGGCGGTTCATGAATTCGGGCGAAAATTTGCGGCGCGCCGCCTCCGTGGCCGTCCGGTAGATTTTCTGGTCCAACTCCTCATCATCGTCGCTTTGCCGCGAGGCAAAGCCCAGCCCGCCATTCATCAGGTTCGTCACTTCGTGCGAGCCAAGGTTCGAAGTGAGGAAGATCATGGTCCGCGAGAAATCCACGCGGCGATTGTCTCCCAGGGTCAGCGTACCTTTGTCGAGGATGCCGAGCAGAAGCTGCCAGAGGGCATCGGAGGCTTTCTCAATCTCATCGAAGAGAACCAGCGAAAGCTTGAGCTTCTCCGTGTGGTTTTGGTCGAGCACCTCCTGCGTGATGAGGGGCTGGGTCTCACGGTGGCCAAGGTATCCGGGCGGGGAGCCAATCAGCTTGGCAATTTCGTGGCTGTGTTGGAACTCCGCGCAATCCACCTTCACGAACCCGCGCGGCTTGTCAAATAGGACCTCCGATACCGCTTCCACCAGACGGGTCTTGCCGGAGCCCGTGGGGCCGAGGAAAAGGAGATTCACGATGGGTCGGCCGGGCGTGGAGAGCCCGGCGCGGTAAACCTGATAGACGCGCGCCAAGCGACGGACCGCGCGGTCCTGGCCCACCACGCGCTGGCGAAGCGCCTTTTCAAACTCCCGAACCTCCGGGCTGTTCAAGGTCGGGTCAAGCAACGTTTGTCGCGCACCCATGTTCATCCTCCCGACGTTCTCAGGCGTCGAATCTCGACGCCTTTACCTTGCGAAGTTCATGCAGTTTCACGTCCAGCGTTCCCCGCAGCAGCTTGAGGCCTGAGATCAACTGGTCTGACAACTCCCGGTCCTTCGTCAACCCCAGCAGAGGCAAGGGGAGATCCGCCAGGTCGAAATGAAGATTCCGAATCGCCAAGGTCAAATCTCGCAGGTATTGCGAGTCGTGCTCGAATGGCTGCAATACGGTCCGTGATGCCTTCTCACGCAGCACTTTCCAATCGACCCGCACGAAAGGATGTTTGGATGCAACCCCCCGAACCACTTCATCACTAATTCGCGGCCTGTGGCCCAAGCAGGCCAAATGAATCTGGTGTACCCGCCCATCCTTCCGGATGTTGTGAACCAGGTAGTACGATTCTCCGCGTTTGCGTATGAATGCCATAGATGTCATTTGGCCCGTTTTCGCTCGCCCTGTCCATCCCGCTTCGGTAATGGCCTGTTCGTGCCACCACTTTGGTGACTACCCCGTGGTGGTTATGTTGCCACTACACCATTCTAGATGCAAACAAATTTTTTTGGTTGCTAGCATAAGAGTTTCTTTTACCTGATTAGGGCGTCGGGTATTGCCGGGGATGGTGGGTGGGGGTTAATGCTGGTCTTATACACTCTAAAGGCCGGACTTTCGAAACCTGTTATTACCTGAACTTCGGAAGGGAAAGCCCCGGCGCTGCGAATCCTCTGATCGAAACAGGCTTTCTCCTGCGAGTGGGAAACAAGATGTGCCGGCCGGCGGGCAGGCCAATTTTCATCTGCCAGGATGGGCCAACCCAGGTGCGCCCGCCGAATTCATCCGGGAGCAAAGTTGCCCCATGTTATAATTTTGGCGGTTGAGGACTGAGGCCGGAAATTTCGTGCTCGGCTTCGAATTCCAAACCTCTGGGGGAAACGGGAGAAGAACCCATGGCAGTGAAAAGTTACGAGCACGTTTGGCACAATGGCAAATTTATGCCGTGGGACGCGGCCACCATCCACGTGTCTGCCCACGTGGTCCACTATGCCTCCTCCTTGTTTGAGGGCATCCGGTGTTACGACACGCCGCAAGGCCCGGGGATCTTCAGGCTGAAAGAGCACACGGACCGCCTGGTGAATTCCGCCAAGATCTATCGGATGGATTTGCCTTACTCGCGCGAGGAGCTTGCGCTGGCGATGGTGGAGTTGGTGCGCGTCAACAACGTCAAGCACTGCTATATCCGCCCCGTGGTGTTTCGCGGTGCGGGTGAAATGGGTGTGAATCCCCTTAAGAACTCCGTTGAGGTTTACATTCTGGCGTGGGAATGGGGGAAATACCTGGGCGATGAAGCACTGCGCAAAGGCGTGGAGGTTTGCGTATCCTCCTGGCAGCGGATAGCTCCCAACACTCTGCCGGCCATGGCCAAGGCGGCGGCCAATTACATGAACTCCCAGCTTATCAAGATGGAAGCCCTCACCAACGGCTACACGGAAGGCATTTCGCTGGACTCCAACGGTTATGTGAGCGAAGGCAGCGGCGAGAATATCTTCGTGGTTCGCGACGGCAAAATCTACACGCCGCCCCTCTCCGCTTCCGTTCTTCCGGGCATTACCCGTGACTGCGTCATGGTGCTGGCGAAGGAGTTGGGTTACCCTATCGTCGAGCACAACATCGCCCGCGAAATGCTCTACATTGCCGATGAAGTGTTTTTCACGGGAACCGCTGCGGAGATTACTCCTATCCGTTCGGTTGACCGAATAGTAGTCGGCAAA
>JASHSC010000078.1 GCA_030036915.1 Terriglobia bacterium | reverse complement strand
CGTCGGCGAGCCAGGCCCTCCCTGCACATCTCTGCGGTGCAACGGGGGTTCGCCCACACATATTCCAGAACCAACTGTTCCAGCGGAGAGGGCGCCTTGCGGCGAATGTTAAGTTTCATAGCGTTATGACTTATAACATTCAAATTTACAAAAGTCAAGCCTCGAAATGTTCACAACTCGTCAGCAACTTTCCCCCCGAGATTAGGATGTTTGCTGTCAATTAATCAATGAACGAAATTCCGTTCCCCCCCAAGAAACCGCCCTTGACTTGGCGAAGAGTTGCAGCATCACCCCAGAATAAATTCGCGCGAAGCTTTCGCGACCTCGCCCGGCCGTTCATCCGCAGCGAAGTGACCGCTATTGGGGATCACACTTCCTTGGACGTTGAGGAAATCTGACTCATGAAATCCTTCCAGATAATTCTGAATGTCACCTTCGTGATCTCCTCGGATGTACAGCACCGGAGTTTGCACTGTGGGTTCCGTGTTGCTGCGATTGTCTTTTTCATCTTGAGAAAAGGCGCCGTACCATTCGAACCCCACGTGTAAAGCTTCCGGGCGCGAATAAGCCTTGGCATAGGTCTTCCTGGCATCTTCCTTCACGCCGTCTTTGCTGGCGGATATCGTGTCATAAAAGTAGTCAAAATATCCCCTGTGCCGGCCGCAGACTAATTTCTCAGGCAAATCCGGGACAGCATGAAAGGCGAAGTGCCAGATCTTTGGATTCCGTTTGACTTCAGTCCATGGATCCACACCGGGAATCACCACGTTCATGATGACTGCCCTCTTGAGCGGACCTGAATCGAAGCGGAGATAGCTATACGTGATCTGGCCTCCTACATTGTGCCCGACGAGGGTCACGTCGCGAAGCCCCAATTGGCGGATTAAGCTCCCAACGTAAGATGCGAGAGTGCGTTTGTCATTTGAGGAGGGCAGTCCCTGTGATTCTCCGATGCCGGGCAAATCTACTGCAATGACATGGGCATCCCCGCTAAGATCCACCATAACCTGCTGGAACGCAGCCCAATTCTCAGGCCAACCGTGTAGAAATAGCACCGCCGGCTTTTCAGCGGGCCACCCTCGACAACGTGGATGGAAATACCAGCCGCTTCCACCTGACGATGCCGGAATGCGTCTTCGTTAATAGTTGGTTTCACCATGTAACGTATCCTGCCAGGAACAATGAGTTCATCGCGTCATTGGTCGTTCGACTCCCATTAATTTGGATGCAGGCACGCGAAGGCTGGCGATTTTGTCCCCCCCTCCCTACAGGAGCGCGGTCAGATCAGGTTTCTCCGGCACATCCGCCAGGATGCTGGCGAGCATGTAGGGACAAGCAGCGCTGGGCCAAGGCCGAACGCTTTTCGGCCCTACAAATCCTCTCAGGTCAGGGTACGAGGGTCGTAGGGTCGTTTGGCGAGAGTTGATCCGGGGGGTTGAACGTCGCCCCGGACGGAGCCTTTACCGGACCTTGCAATATGGGGTCATTGGTTGCTTCCATCCAGGTGTTCAGGCGCTTCTGCATTTCGGCGAGCGCCTCGCGGTGTGACGGGTCCGCCACCATGTTATTTCGCTCGTTGGGATCAAAGATCAAATCATAGAGCTCTTCCGGAACGACCGGTTGCTGCGCCCAACCGGATTCCAGCCAGTAACTTTTGCTCATTCCATCGTCGCAATTGGGCAGAACCGGGTGAGTGCGTCCGTCGAAGCGGCGGATGTACTTCCAACGCTTCGTGCGCACCGCCCGCTTAGGCTCGTAAGAGGCATGATAAGTGACCTCGGCAAAGACTGCGTCATTCACCTCCGCACGCTCGCCCCGCAGGATGGGCAGAAAGGAGCGCCCCTGGAGCCAGTCCGGCGGTGAAATCTGCAACAGGTGGCAAAGCGTGGGAAACAAATCGATATGCGAAACCATCGCGTCGCACACCTTGCCCCCCGCGAATTCGCCGGGGCCGCGCATCACCAGATGGACTCCCATTCCTCCGTCGTAGAGGTTGCATTTCATATTCGGGAACGAAATGCCGTGATCGGTGGTGGAAATCACCAGCGTGTTGGAGGCCAGGCCGGCGGAGTCGAGTGCGGCAAGCACTTCACCGACCGCCCAATCCAGCTTTCGGGCGGAAGCGTGGAAATTCGCCATGTCGCGCCGCGTGGCGGGAACGTCCGGAATGGGAGGCGGGGGTTCAATGGTTCGCCAGTCATCCTCCGGACCCGCCTTGCGATAGACGCGGTGAGTCTCAAAAAAGCCCACCGTGAGCCAAAAGGGTTGCTGGGGACGGGATTGCAAAAATTGTACCGCCGCCGGCGCCACCTGCTCAACGTGATTGCCGGGGAAGGTTTCCACGTGGTCGTAACCAATCGTGTGCGGGTCTTTGGCGATGTGCTGCAAGCCCACCAAAGCCGAGTAATACTCGGCTTCGCGTCGCAGCGTGCGGATGATGTGGTGCTCATATCCCGTCGGGGTCATGGCAAAGCCGCGGTTCACCAAGCCCAACATGCCGTTGCTGTGAGGGCACTCGCCGGTTAGGAGGCTCGCCCGGCTGGGGGAGCATGTAGGAGCCACGCAAAACGCCTGGCGGAAGAGCACACCTTCTGAAGCCAGCCGCTGGATGTTGGGAGTTGGAACCGAGTATCCGTAAGGGCTCGTGAAACGTCCCGTGTCGTGGGAGTGGATGTAAAGGATATTCGGACGGCCCGTTGCCGCCGAAGTCGCGCTGCTCGATGTCCGAGACACCAGACTAGTTCCCACCGCTCCCCCCACCGAAGCCTTGAGAAAATCTCTTCGCCTCAACGCACCGCGCAAAAGTGATTTCGGACGTTTGTGGTTTTTCACCTGTGAACCTCGTTTCCTATCGTTGCGGCGCTGGCCTTTCGTCAGGCCATGTGCGCCCGTAGCGTACGCGCGCCGTTTTTGCCGGGAGCCCGATGCTTACGGCATCATTCTATCCCACGATCGACTCGGCATTTCGACTGTTCGATTCCGGCCATGCCAATCCCACAACCGGACGCAGGAGATTCCGACTCGCGAACCCCACGTTGTCCATAATCATATGATTACACAACATTTATCTTTCGAGTCAAATATGGCAGTGAGAGTGCGGCATAATACCCGCAATAAATCATAGCCGTCGACGGGAGTAGTGTAAATGAATACGCTGAAGCAAGGCTTTTGGCTGCTGGTAATTTTTTCCCTTTTGGCTTATCTGATTCCGGCGCTTACCCTGTGTCAGGAATCCGATCAAGGCTCGGAGGGGCGGGACGTAACAGGCATCGATTATTCGAGCAATCACAGTTTTCCCGATCTCCTTGCCCCCTACCTCTCCCCATACGTCCCTGACGCGCGGATGGACAACTCAGACCGACTGAAAAATCTTATTTCTGATGGAAAGTTGGTGCTGACGCTCGAGGACGCGATCGCGCTGGCACTCGAAAACAATTTGGATATCGCCGTGGCGCGGTACAACCTGCCGATCGCGCAAACGGACCTGTTGCGCGCAAGAGGCGGAGGTGCGACGCGCGGCGTGGCCGGGTCGTTCCAATCCACTACACTGTTTTCCGGCAGCCTGGGTGGAGGTGTGGGCGGCGGTGGGGGAGGCGGTGGGGGAGGGGCGGGCGGCACGCTCGGGGGGACCAGCATCAACGCTGTCGGCACCGGCGGAAATTTCGACCCGACCTTATATACGTTCTTTGGTTATACTGGCGCCACCACTCCCTTGGACTACACCGTAGTGAGCGGCGTGCCTACGGAGACCAGTCATTTTTCCTATTTCAGCACAAATTATAGCCAGGGATTCGTGAGCGGTACGACGATTGGCGTATCGGAATACAGTTACCGGCTTGCGGACAACACCACCACCGCTATCTTCAATCCCGAATTCGTCAGCGGACTTTCGGTGGGATTTGCGCAGAACCTTTTGAACGGTTGGGGAAAGCGGGCCAATGCACGGTTCATCCGCATCGGGCGGAACAACTTGAACTACTCGATGAGCGTTTTCCGTCAGAGCGTGACTGAGCAGGTGGCCACCGTGATGACCACGTATTACAGCCTGCTGGCGGACCAGGAGAGCATTCGCGTGGCCCAGGAAGGACTGGAGTATGCCCAAAAGCTGCTGGAAAACAATCAGGCGGAATTGAAGATCGGCGCGGTGGCGCAATATGACGTGCTGTTGAGCGAACAGGCCGTGGCAGACCAGCAGCAGGCTCTGATCGCGGCGCAAAATACCTTTTCCCAAGACGCACAAACGATGAAGGCCAAAATCTCCAGGACCTTCAATGAGCAACTGGCCACCGTGGAAATATCTCCCACGGATAAGTTGCCGGAACCACGCCCGGATGACGTGCCGCCGCTGGCCGATGCCTTGCGGGAAGCCGCGGCGCATCGCCCGGAGATAGAACAGGCGGACATCAACCTGCGCAACCAGGATTTGACCATCGCGGGAACGCGCAACGCCCTGTTGCCCCAGGTTCTGATTTTTGGCACCTATAGTTTCCAGGGACTAGGCGGCGCGCTGCGGCCCACGTTCGCAAATGTCGTTGATAATACTTACCCGAACATTTCTTACGGCATTCAGGTGGGATTTCCCTTTCGAAACCGGCAAGCCCAGGCGGATGCGGCGCGCGCGCTGCTGGAAAGACGCCAGTTGCTCATGAAGCTTCAGGACGCCAAGAACCAGGCGGTTTGGGACGTCAGCAAGGCGGTGAGCGCCGTCGATCAGGCCCGGATAGCGCTGGAGGCCGCGCTCAAGCTGGCGTCGGTCTCTCGACAAGTGCTCGACATGCAGCAACAAAAATTCACGCTGGCCACGGCCACCGTGGAAGATGTGATTGGCGCTCAAAAAAATCTTGCCACGGCGGAAGGCAATGAGGTGAAAGCCCGGGCCACCTACGCCAGCGCGCTCATCCAATTCGAGCAAGCCACCGGAACCCTTCTCGAGAGAAACAATATTGAGCTTTCCGAGGCTGTCGGAGGCGAAGTTCATCGCGCGCCGAATATTCCCGGTGGCCCTCCGACTAATCCTTAACCACGAGATCCTCTGAAGGAAGGATTCGAGCCTTCCTCTTACCGATTCTTTCACCCTGCCAGCGGGTGGCCCCCGCCACAAGCTCGTGCCGAGCGCGCCAAGCTACCTGCGATTCGCGCGGACATGCTACGATCACAAGCCTAGGTTCGAATCGTCACAAGGCTGAACAGGGAGGATGGATGAAGGGCAG
>JASHSC010000077.1 GCA_030036915.1 Terriglobia bacterium | reverse complement strand
CTCTTTGGGGGATTGGGAATCTGCGTGGGCTATCACCGCCTGCTCACCCACCGTTCATTCAAGTGCTCGAAGGCCGTCGAATACACTCTCGCACTTCTGGGTACGCTGACCTTCGAGGGTGGACCCATTGACTGGGTGGCGCATCACCGCCAGCACCACCAGTATTCCGACGCCGAGGGCGATCCGCACAGCGCCCGCGTGGGCTTCTTCTGGAGTCACGTGTTGTGGATGATGTGGATTCCCAAGCAAAAGGACTGGGACGAACTCACCGAGCGTTACACTCCCGACCTGCTTCGCCAGCCGTTTTACCACTTCCTGGGGAAATATTACATGGAACTCTCGGCCGCGCTGGCCATTGTGCTCTATCTTTTGGGTGGTTGGCCTTTTGTGGTGTGGGGCATGTGCGTGCGCCTCGTGGTTACGTATCACAGCACCTGGTTCGTGAATTCCGCCAGCCATACATTCGGTTACCGGAACTTTGATGTCGAAGACCTCTCCACCAATTGCTGGTGGGTGGCCCTGATGACTTACGGAGAGGGCTGGCACAACAATCATCATGCCTTTCCAACATCCGCGCGCCACGGACTCCGCTGGTGGGAAATTGATCTCTCCTACGCCTTCATCCGCTCGCTCCAAGCTGTCGGCCTCGCCTGGGATGTTCGAACTCCTCCCGCTGAGAAACTCAAGTTTGAAGCCAAGCGCGCCGCGTGATTTGTAGCGGCGATCTCCGATGTTGTAGCGCGTGTCCCCATCCGTCAGCCGACGGACTGGGGATAGCCGCGCAACTATCGAATGTTTTCAAGCACCGCCAAATCGAGCTCACGGAGACGCGCGGGGTCGCCAATGATTTCGACGTTGGCGATCTTGCCACGCTTCATGGTAAACGTCACAACCCGCAGCAGATGTCCGCGGGAAGCCCACACCAGTCCTACCGAGCCATTCACCAAAGCCGGCTGTACGAATCTGGCAACGGCCCTGAACGCCACAGCTCCCTGAGCCCAGTTGAGCGCGCCGCGTATTTCTCGGGGTGGGCCCGGACTCGCCGCAGCTCCATCCACTCGCACCACCACATCCGGATCGAGCGTGGCGACGATACCCTCAATATCACCGGCGCGAAGTGCCGCAAGTAAGTCCGAGACCACTTTCCGCTGCCCGGCTAGCTCGGCGCCGGCAACTGGACTGGCGCCCTGCACACGCCGGCGCGCGCGGCTGGCGAGTTGCCTTGCTGCTGTGGCCGAGCGCCCCACGATGGGGGCAATCTCCTCGAAAGGAACGGCAAACAGGTCATGCAGGACGAACGCCAGACGCTCAGGCGGAGTCAGACGGTTGAGCACCACCAGCAGCGCAACGCCCACCGAGTCCGCCAGCAGCGCTTCCTGCTCCGGGTTGGATCCGGCGGCTTGACTCGTCACGGGCTCGGCCGCCGGCGAATCCATGGTTTCTTCCCGGCGTGATTTTCGCGACCTCAGCATGTCAAGGCACACGCGCGCGGTAACCGTGGTCAGCCATCCCCCCAGGTTCTCGATGTTGCCGGCCGGGGATCGGGTGAGCCGCAGCCAGGCTTCCTGAACTGCGTCCTCCGCTTCGCTGGCCGAGCCTAGCATCCGGTAAGCCACGGCGCGCAAACGGCCGCGGTTCTGCTCGAATTGCTCCGTTAACCATTTTTCTTCGTCCATCGGTCACATCTCCCCACTCTCATTCGTCATGGTGGTGACGAACGAAGACTACTTTATGTGACACGGAGGTACACTCATATGCAAGCACGTATTAAAAACCCGGCGATGTTAATTCCCGACGCGGTGCCGATTCTGCAATCTCTCGCCAAAACCATTGAACAGAGCAGCGTGCCGGCCAAAACGCTCGCGCTTGTCCACTTGCGCGTCAGCCAGATCAATGGTTGCAGTGTCTGCGTAGACCTGGATTTCCGCTTTAAGAAGGATGAAGACACAAGTGAGCGGCGTTTCATGGTGTCGGCGTGGCGGGAGTCGCCATGTTTTACGGACGCCGAGCGGGCCGCCCTGGCGCTGGCTGAGGCCGTCACCCGCTTGAGCGACCGGCCCGATCCTGTGCCGGACGAAATCTGGAACGAAGCGGCGCAGCATTACAACGAATCAGAACTTACCACCCTGGTTCTGGGGATTGCCATGACGAACCTCTGGAACCGGCTGAACGTCGCTACGCGGCAGGTGGCGGGTGAGTAGGCAAAATCCGCCGCGGCATCCAAATGGGCGGAGAACCGGTCCGCGGCCCGCTGAGGAGCCATTTCGTTTGGGAAGGGGCTGGCAGACACGGTCCCAGGCCCGTGTCGCTGTCCTCTTCTAGCCCTCCAACAGTGAGGCGGGTAAAGTGGGGCTACGCCTGTTGCCCACTGGAGCTTCAGCGGAATTGAGGAGAGTGGCTGCCAAGCCCCCCGCCGGGCGAATCTCAGCTTGGAATTCCATGGAATTCTTGCCATCGCGCGCGCGGTGTGCTACGTTCATGAGGTGCGTGGAAGGCGATTCCGGGCGATTGAATCGCGCCTGCATAGGTATAACCAGACCAACTAAGCTGAGGTCACGCGCCTAGGTTCCGCCCCAGCAGCATGGGCTAGAATGGAAGTCCGATTCCCGAGTGACGAACGGCCGCCCGCCTGGAAGATTGCCTTTCTTCAATATGCCATTGCCGCAAGTTTTCTAGGCTTGCTGGTGGGATATTGGCGCCTGCAAATCGGTCACCACAACCTCTACCAGGACCTGGCAGTACGCAACCACACACGCAATCTTCCGGTGATCGCGCCCCGGGGGAAGATCCTGGACCGCGAAGGCCGGGTGCTTGCGGACAATTTCCCCTCCTTCACCATTCTGCTATCGCGGGAGTCAGCAAGCGCGCTCACCCCGGAGCGCCTAACGGAAATCGCGCGAGGCCTGCAATTGGACCCGGAGGAAGTCAAACACACAGTGGAGCGCGCCGCCAACCTTCCACGCTTCCAGCCCCTGCTTCTGAAACAGTCGGCAACGCTCGAGGATATTTCCTTTGTCGAAGCCCACCGCGTGGAATACCCTGAACTGGATCTGATCCCGGCGCAGCAAAGGCTCTATCCGCTTCACCAGTCGGCGGCCGCGCTCCTGGGCTACGTGGGTGAAGTACCGGAAGACATGATCGCCAAGCTTGGCTCGTCCTACCGGCCCGGCGACGTGATGGGAAAATTCGGCGTGGAGGGTGAATATAACCAGATTTTGACCGGGCGCGACGGCATGCGGCGGGTGGTGGTGAACAGCCGCGGCCAGGAAGTCGGAGAGTTGTCCCTCGTTCCCGCTCGAAGCGGCAATGACCTGCGGCTGACCATCGACTTGGACCTGGAAATGGCGGCAGAAACGTCAATGGCCGACCGTCCCGGGGCGGTCGTAGCGCTCGATCCGCGCACCGGGGAAGTCCTGGCCTTGGTCAGCCACCCCTCCTTCGATCCCAACGATTTTGCCAAGCGCATTGATCCCAAGGAATGGGACGCTCTGACCAACGACCCCATGAAGCCGCTCATGAACAAGGCGATTCAGGCGCAACTGGCGCCCGGGTCAGTGTTCAAAGTCGTGATGGCCACCGGCGCGCTCGAAGGCGGCACCATCAGCCCGGATTTCATCGTGCATTGTGCAGGCGTTGCTACATTTTACGGACGGCCCTACCACGATTGGGTTTACTGGGATAAGAAACCGTCCCACGGTGCAGTGAACGTTCACTCCGCCATTCGTGAGTCCTGCGACATTTTCTTCTACACGGTCGGGAAAATGATGGGGATCGACAAGATTGACTACTACGCGAAGGGGCTAGGGTTGGGTTCGCGAACCGGCATCGACCTCCCCGGTGAGGCGCCGGGGTTGATTCCTTCGCCGGAGTGGGTGGAACGGGTTTATAAACACAAATGGTACACGGGAGCGACGATCTCCGTGGCCATCGGTCAGGGCGCAGTGGTGGTCACGCCCCTTCAGTTGGCCCATACCATTGGCGGAATCGCCATCGGCGGAGTTTTTCATCGTCCGCATGTCGCCTTCCAGGATCAGTTGCGGGCGCTGGGAGACGACCCTCCCGATTCTTCACCCCAGGATTTTCCCCTGAACCAAGAGACCGTGGCCGCGGTCAAGTCCGGCATGTGGGCCGTGGTCAACGAAGGTGGCGGAACGGGCGCGGCGGCCCGTTGCCCGGGAATCGAAATTTCCGGCAAAACCGGAACCGCACAGGTGGTGAGCCAGGAATTACAAGAGGCGTCGAAGGGCGGGGAATACAAAAATACAGCATGGTTTGTGGGCTACGCGCCACCCGATAAGCCGGAAATCGTGGTGGCGGCGCTAGTCCAGCGCGGTGAGCACTCTTTCGTGGCCGTGCCCATTGTGCGAGACGTCATCAAGGCCTATTTCGATAAGAAGCTCCGGAACAAACCGCCGGAAAACCAACTCGAAACCCAGGCAAAAGTGCTGGGCCAGGCGCAGCCGGCGGCGGATTCCGAATCGCGGCACACGCCCGCGGGGCAGTAATTGAGGATTGAGAATTGGGCAGACCCTTTCGAACAAGCGATATAGACTGGTTCCTGCTGGGACTGGCGCTGGCCATCGCCGCGATCGGCGTTGTGGAAATTTATAGTGCAACCATGCATTCACCCATGGCCGGTCTGTACAGAAAACAGATCTATTGGGTCCTCCTGAGCTGCGTTTTGGCGCTGGTAGCAAGCCGGCTGGACTACCACATGATCTTGGAGCAAACGCCATGGCTTTATTGCATTTCCGTCCTGCTATTGGCGGGGCTTCTGGTGGCGGGCCATCGCATTGCCGGCACGCGCCGATGGCTGCAACTGGGTTTCATGAGTTTCCAAGTGTCAGAAATCGTCAAGTTGATTATAATACTGATCGTGACCGCCTACTTCGCCGACCGGCGGACGAAGGCGGTTACCTGGGGGGATTTGGTAAAACTTGGGATCCTTGCCGGAATCCCGGCAGCCTTGGTGGCCTTGGAGCCCGATTTGGGCACAGCCTTAACCTTTATTCCGATCGTCGCGGCAGGCATTCTTTTTGCCGGAATTCGTTGGCAACACGTCGCCCTGTTATGTTTGGCGGGAATCCTCGCGTTGCCGGTGGGCTACCACTTTCTCAGACCCTACCAGCGCGAGAGATTAATGACCTTTGTTCATCCCACACAAAATACTCAGACCTCCAGCTATCAGTTAACACAAACCAAGATTGCTATCGGCTCCGGCGGCTTTTGGGGGAAGGGATTGGGGAATGGCATGCAGAGCCGGCTGGGCTTCATCCCTGTAGCCCGCGCTGACTCCATCTTCGCCGCCTTCGCCGAGGAACGGGGATTTGTCGGAACGGTGCTTGTGTTTTTGTTGTACTTTGCTCTGCTCCTGCGGTTGCTTGATGGAGCACAGACAGCCCCGGACCGCGCCGGGGCCTTTCTGATGATCGGTTTGGCCGCGGTACTGTTTTTTCAAGTGGTCATCAACACGGGGATGATGATCGGTGTGTTCCCGATTACGGGCATCCCTTTGCCGCTCATGAGTCAGGGCGGATCCTCCTTGCTCTTCACCTTTTTTGGCCTCGGATTGGCGATGAGCGTGAGGGCCAGGCGGTATGTCAATTGAAATTGCACTTCCGGCCGTTGGTTTGGGGTTGCTAATCCCAGGCCGGCAGCTCAGGAAGTTCTATGATTCGCCGGCAAATTTCAGCGGCGAGTTGCGCTTCGGGTGGGTCCAATGGGTAGCGCGTTTGAGAACGCGTCTTGACACGCACCCGGTGCTGACTTCTTTCGGTCGAGGACGCACAATTCGTCGCGTCGCGACGCTCGGCCGCTCAGGAACGCTGTAGGCTGATCTCCGCCAGATGACGGATTGATTCCCCGGCGTTCCGGAATTGGGAGCTTCCATGTCGAAGGAGATGTATATTTCCTCGTCTCCGCACGAGACGAAGGTGGCCGTGTTGGAAGACGACCAACTGGTCGAAGTTTATTTCGAGCGTGACACCGACGTGGGCTTGGTCGGTGGCATCTACAAAGGCCGTGTCAGCCGCGTGCTTCCCGGCATGCAGTCCGCATTCGTGGATATCGGCCTGGAACGCGATGCGTTCCTCTATGTTTCCGACTTTTTCTACGAGGACCAGGAAGAATACGACAAGGTCTTCGAGGAAGCGGAAGCGCGGGCCGCGAAATTCAGCTCTGAACAGGCTGCCCCGCCGGCAGCCGCCCCGGCCCCGGTCGCGCCCGTACAGACGGAATCCGCCGCGCCCGCCGCGGAAGCCGCTGAGGCGACGACTGCTCCGCCCGCCCCGCCTTTGCAGGTGGAGGCTTCTGCCGCGACCCCGGCGCCGCCCGCCCCGTCTGCTGCCCCATCTGCAGCCCCGGGTGCGCCCAGGGAAGGACGTGATCGCCGGCCGTTTGAACGCGGCCGTGGACGCCGCCGCCGGCATCGCGGCCGGCCCGAATTCGGCGAGGCTCGCCACGGTGACCGGCGATTCCCGCCTCCTCGCCGCTCCGACGAGCCGCCTGCCGAGTCCCGGCCATTTGAAATTCTCCCGGGCGAGTCGCTCGCGAAATACAGCCATGGAGCTCCTGCGCCGGAGGAAACTCGGACCGAAGTTTCCGAAAGCGCTGGGGCAGAAGTGTTTGGAGAGCCGGCGAGCGTTCAGGAGGAAGCCGACTTTCAGGAGGATGATTTGCAAGGTGAAGCGCAGGAATCCCCAAACGGCGCCGAAACTGTGTATGAAGCGGCGGTTTCGGATGAGATTCCGGCACCTTCGGAGTCTGCCCCTGTTTCTACTGCCCACGAAGCTCCTGTAACTCGCGAGGTTCCGCCTGAAGCCGTCGCGTCTACACACGAAGTCGACCATTCTGACACGGCGCTTCCATTTACCCCCGGCGCCATTCATGGCGTGACCCCTTCTGATTCTTCCGAGACGATGCCTGCGGAGGTTACCGGGACGGAAGTTCCCGGCCCTGTCCTTTCAGAATCGGGGCCCGCAGGCGACAACGCCCTTCCGGACTCGGAAGAGTCTGCTTCCATGGATTTCGCGGAGGCAGAATTTGTCGCGCAAGGCACCGAACCCGATGCGACTGAACAGGCAATGGCGGATTTAGAAGAATTCGAGGAGGAGTCCGCAGCCGAAGCGGCAGAGACGCTGGGAATTGCCGCTGCCTCGGAGGGAGAAGCTCCGACTGCCGCGCCGGAAGCCGCGCCCGCCGGCGCGCCTTCCGAGCGGCCTTCCGGCGCTCCGGGCGACCGCACCTACACTTTGCGCGAGCCTCACCAGCGCCCGCGATTTGCCCCGCGTCACCGCCGTGGCCGGCGCGGGCAAGGAGGCGCGCAGCGCCAATCCTTCCGGCCTCGCGAATCCTCCCGCCCCGGCAACAATCACCCGGTGCAGATTGCCGAAGTGCTCAAAGAGGGCCAGGAAATTCTCGTACAGATTGCCAAGGAGCCGCTTGGAACCAAGGGCGCGCGCATCACCTCGCACGTGGCGCTGCCAGGCCGCTACCTGGTTTTCATGCCCACCATTGATCACATCGGGGTATCGCGCAAGATCGCTTCCGAAGAGGAGCGCCTCCGCCTGCGCAACATCATCCTGGAAAACCGCGGGACGCTGACCGGCGGATTCATTGTGCGCACGGCGGGCCAGGGCCGCTCGGAAGAGGAGTTCAAGGCCGATCTGAAATTCCTCTCCACGCTCTGGGCCGAAATCCGCGCCAAGTCGGAGCGACTGAAGGCCCCGGCGCTGATCCACCGCGATCTCGATCTGGTGCAGCGCCTGCTGCGAGACCTCCTGACCCCGGATTTTAAGTGCGTGCGTGTGGATAGCGAAATTGATTACGAACGCGTGCTCGACTTCGTGAACCGCTGCCAGCCCGCGCTGGTGGGCAAGGTGAAACTCTACACCAGCGATACGCCGCTCTACGAAGAGTTCGGAATTCAGGCGGAGCTCGACAAAGCGCTCAAGCCCAAGGTGTGGCTGAAATCGGGCGGGTACATCGTGATCAATCAAACCGAGGCGCTGGTGGCTGTGGACGTGAACACCGGCAAGTACGTGGGAAAGACCAATCGCCTGGAAGACACCATCGTCAAGACCAACGTCGACGCGGTCAACGAAATAGTCCGCCAGGTGCGCCTGCGCGACCTGGGCGGAATCATCGTGATCGACTTCATTGACATGGATGAGCGCCGCAACCGCGCGCGGGTTGTCCAGGCGCTGGAAGATGCCCTGCGCGGGGACCGCGCTCCTACCAAGGTTATCTCTTTTCACGATTTCGGATTGGTGGCCGTCACCCGCAAGCGCGTCAAACAATCGCTCGAGCGGACCCTCTGCGAACCTTGCGAATACTGCACCGGCGCGGGCTGGGTGAAATCCGTCAACACCGTCTGCAACGAGATCCTGGCCGAAGCGCGCAAAATGGCGAAGGGAATTGACGGTAAAGTCATCACGCTGCGCGTCAGCCCCGGAGTCGCCAAGGCGCTTAAATCTCGCGAAGGTAGCCTGATTTCCGAGCTCGAATCACTGACCAAGAAAGAGGTCATCATCAAGACCGATTCCATGATTCATCAGGAGCGGTTCGAGATTTTCTAGGATGTCTACTGTTGAATTTGCGCGGGCACGTGGTCTTTCAGCCGACAGGCCATCTGCCCGCGCTTTTGATTTTCACCATCGGTTCCCAAAGTGGTCTATGAAGACTAAGCTCCTGGCAAACGCAAATTGCAGGTGCATCCGGAGATG
>JASHSC010000076.1 GCA_030036915.1 Terriglobia bacterium | reverse complement strand
GCTTCTGGCACAAAATGCCTGGTGGCAGAAGAGCATCGAACTCATTCCCTGGGACAAACGCCTCCACGATGAGGCGGCGGACCTGCTTTACCAGTCCTACCGCGGACACGTCGACGCGATGATCAACGATCAGTATAATTCCATAATGGGTTCGACGCGCCTGATTGACAACATCTTCCAGAATCAGGGGTGCGGGGAGTTCCTGGCACGCGTCTCGCGCATGGCGGTCCATCGCCCCACGCAGCGCCTGGCGGGAATCTTGACAGTCACGAGCGTGCGGCCCGGCACGGCGCATATTCCCCAAGTGGGCGTGGGGAAGTCATTCCAGGGCGTCGGCGTCGGAACGGCAATGATGGAGGCGGCATTCCACGACCTCGTCGAGTCCGGATTCGAACAGGTCACTTTGACTGTGACCGATGCCAACTCCGGTGCCGTGCGGCTTTACCATCGGCTGGGATTTGAGACGTTCAAGACCTTTGGGACATTTATTTTCGACCGCGACTCGCAGGCCGGACCCGAAGAATAGATGAAAGTGGGCTTCAGGCTTTTACATCTTACCTTTTACCATTTACATCTGCTTTTTCTTGAACTGCGAATGAAAGAAGATGTAAATGGTAAGAGTTAAAATGTAAAAGGGCGTGACCGCAACTCGCCGTTTTACCCATTGGCCTTCACCCTTTACTTTTACTTCCCTTTGGTCTTCAAGAGATCTTTCAGTTCATCCATGAACTCGCGGACGTCTTTGAAATCCTGGTAGACCGAGGCAAAGCGCACGAACGCGACCTTATCCAGCTTCTTGAGACGATTCATCACCATTTCACCGAGCTCCGCGGCGGGGCGTTCGCGATCGGGTGACTCCGCCACGTGCGCTTCAATCTCATTCACCAGTGCTTCCAGCTTCCCCATGGGCACGGGACGCTTTTCGCACGCCTTCAGCAAGCCGGTCAGCACCTTCTGCCGGTCAAACTTCTCACGGCGGCCGTCTTTCTTCACCACCATGTAAGGAATTTCGTCGATTCGTTCATAAGTGGTGAAGCGCCGCCTGCACTTGGCGCATTGACGGCGACGGCGAATGGTGTCACCAATCTTCGCCTCCCGCAAATCCACGACTTTGTCTTCCAGGTGCCCGCAGAATGGACATCTCACGTTGCCTTTTCACCTCAATTCGGAACGAATCATTCCATCCCGACCGCCCGCTCTTCCTCTTCGGTAATAGCCTCGAGTTTGCGGATGGACAATCCTTCATGAACCAGCAGAACCATTCCCAGGGCCAGGGTGGGGACGGACATCATGATCCAAACCAGAATGCTTGCTCCCGTGGCGGATTCCGCCGATACGTTGAAGATCTCCGTGAGGGCCAGGATCACTCCCACCTGGTAGCCGCCCCCGATTCCGGGGAATTGCACGAGCAGACCCAAAGCCGCGCAGAAGAGCGTCAGAGCCGCGGCCAGCCAAGGCAGATGGCCAAGCCGGTGCCTTACGCTCTTAAATACCAGCCAAAATATCGTCGTATTAATCATCCAGAGAATCGCAGTGGTTACCACGCTGCCGGCCAGCCCTTTCCAATCGCGAATCACGCTTAAGCCTTCGCTGAACGAATGCAGGAAATGCGTGAAGGAGTGCATGGCGCGTTGGGGGAGAAAAGCAAAAACCTTCAGGGCTCCTGCGGTCATTGCCGCGGCCTTGAAGCGGAAGAGCACCAGAAGGGCAATCAGCAGGGCGGAAAAAACGAATAAGACGTGTACACCTTCATGCATGGCGTGGAGAACGGTGACGCCCTTGGGGGTGTCCGGATTCACCGGCTCAAAATAAATGGCCGCGGCAAAAAGGATGACCATGGCGATGGTGTCAAACGCTCTTTCGAGCAGCCACACCGCCACCATGCCGCTCATGGACACATCTTCTTTTTTCGCAATGTAGGCGGGGCGAACCAACTCGCCTGGACGGCCTACAAGGAAAATGGAGCTGAACCCCAGAACCTGGCCGACAAACAGGACCCACAGGGAAGCCGCCTTGATGGGCGCCATGAAGAATCGCCAGCGAATCGCTCTGACGACGTACGAACTGTAGACAAGGAGTGCCGAGATCAATAAAAAGTCCAGGCGTGCCCCGACGATCGAGCCCCAAAGGCGGTGCCAACGAAAATCCCGCCACTCCGGGTTGCGGCTCAGGTTATAAAAAATCAGGACGATGACGACGGCCCCAACGGCAAGCCACACCCATCGACCCCAGGCTTTTTTCATAGATTGGATCCGCGTACGGCTTTCCCGAGAAAACTATCCGAAGGGTTTCGGGAAGTCAAGCAAACGAGGAGATGGGTGCGGTTCATGATTACTGTAGCGGCGCTCTCCGACCCGTCGCCCGAAAACGGCTTTGGGTCGCAGGGCGAGCGCCGAAAAGTAGGGGCACGCCATGGCATGCCCGTACGGCGGTCATAGACCGCCGCTAGAGCGGGTGCGGCCCTCGCTAAACGTTCTCCGCCAGGACGCTTTCATACACGCTGCGCGTGTGGGAATCGAAGCAGACAAACAGCACTTTATCAATGGCCGGGTTTTCTCCCATGAAAGCCCGCACTTCGTGGACGGCGATGCGAGTGGCGCGTTCGAGCGGGAATCCGTAGATCCCAGTGCTGATGGCGGGGAATGCGATGCTGCGAACGCCACTTTGAACGGCGAGTGCCAGCGATTGACGGTAGCAGTTGGCCAGCAATTCGTCCTCAAAATCCTTGCCGCCGCGCCACACCGGGCCCACCGTGTGGATCACCCAGCGGGCCGGCAGGCGATATCCTCGTGTAATCCTAGCTTCTCCAGTGGGGCAGCCATGCAACCCGCGGCACTCTTCCAGCAGCTCCGGCCCTGCCGCCCGGTGAATCGCTCCATCGACGCCCCCACCGTCCAGCAAGGAAGTGTTCGCCGCGTTCACAATGGCGTCCACGTCTTGCCGGGTGATGTCGTCCTCGATAATCACGATGGCTTCGCTCGGCATGGCATCACTCCGGGAAGGAGAGGTGGAAGGTAAATTTATCCCTGGATTTTCTTGGCGGTTTCGAGCCTTGCGATAGCGCGGCGAAGCGCTTCCTGCGCCCGCTCCATGTCAACTTCCGGATCAGTGAATCGCTTCAGGCGCTCTTCGGCGCGCTCCTTGGCCTTCTCGGCGCGTTCCACGTCGATATCTTCCGCGCGTTCGGCCGTTTGCGCCAGCACGATGACGCGGTCGGGCAGGACTTCCGCGAAACCCCAGTCCACGGCCAAGGCGTGCTCGGCGCCGCCTGCCGAATATTTCAATTCACCGGGAGCAAGCTCCGTCAACAGCGGCGCGTGGCCGGGAAGAATGCCCAGGTAGCCGTCCTTCCCCGGAATCGTGACCGCCGTTACGTCGTCACGCGCCGCCAGGCGGTCAGGCGTCACGATGTCGAGCTGGATCTGTGTTGGGAGGGTCGCTTCTGCCATGGTTGCAGTGAATGATCTGATTAAAGTCTAAGGCCGAAAGTCGAAGGTGAAAAGTTAGCTGCGACGCAAACGTTCAACCTTTAACCTTCGACCGTCAACTTCGTCTATGCTGCTGACTTCAGCTTCTCCGCCTTCTCCTGCGCTTCTTCGATGGTGCCGACCATGTAAAACGCCTTCTCGGGCAGGGCATCGTGCTTGCCGTCCACCAGCTCGCGGAAGCCCTTGATGGTATCCTCGAGCTTCACGTAGCGCCCGTCCATGCGCGTGAACTGCTTGGTCACAAAAAACGGCTGAGAAAGGAAACGTTGAATCTTGCGCGCCCGCGCCACCGTGAGCTTGTCTTCTTCGGAAAGCTCGTCCATCCCCAGGATGGCGATGATGTCCTGAAGGTCCTTGTATTTTTGCAGGATCGCTTTTACACCGCGCGCCACGTCGTAGTGCTCGTGCCCCACAATGCGTGGATCCAGCACGCGGGAGCTGGAAGCGAGGGGATCGACGGCGGGATAGATTCCGATTTCCACCAGCGCACGGTTGAGCACGGTGGTGGCATCCAGGTGGGAGAACGCCGTCGCGGGCGCGGGGTCCGTCAGGTCGTCGGCGGGCACGTAAATGGCCTGCACGGAGGTAATCGAACCCGTTTTCGTGGAGGTAATGCGCTCCTGAAGCTCGCCCATTTCCGTGGAAAGGTTGGGCTGGTAACCGACGGCGGAAGGCATGCGGCCGAGCAGCGCCGAAACCTCCGAACCCGCTTGCGTAAATCGGAAAATGTTATCAACAAACAGCAGCACGTCCTGGCCGCCCACGTCGCGGAAATATTCCGCGACGGTGAGGCCCGTCAGCCCCACGCGCAGGCGCGCCCCCGGCGGTTCGGTCATCTGGCCATATATCAGCGCCACCTTGGATTTTTCCGGGTCGCCCGCCACCATCACGCCGCCTTGCTGCATCTCCAGCCACAAGTCGTTGCCTTCGCGGGTTCGCTCGCCCACACCGGCAAATACCGAGACGCCGCCGTGTTTCATTGCCACGTTGTGAATCATTTCCATGACGATCACGGTCTTGCCCACGCCGGCGCCGCCGAACAGGCCCGTCTTGCCGCCCTTCAGGTAAGGCTCGAGAAGGTCGATCACTTTCACGCCCGTTTCAAAAGGCTCCAGCTTGGTGTTCTGATCCTCCAGCGAAGGAGCATGGCGATGAATGGGCCAGCGGTCCTGACAAGCCACGGGGCCGAGTTTGTCCACGGGCTGGCCGATGACGTTCATCACCCGGCCCAGCGCACCCTTGCCCACCGGTACGGTGATGGGCCCGCCCTGGTCTTCAACCTTCATCCCGCGCACCATTCCGTCCGTGGGCTGCATGGATACGCACTTGACGCGCCCTTCGCCCAGATGCTGCTCGACCTCGGCAATGACGTCGATGGGCGCCGGCGTTTCAAACCCCTCGGACGTAATCCGCACGGCGTTGTAAATGGGGGGAAGATGGCCACCTTCAAACGCTACCACCACCACCGGGCCGATTACTTCCACCACTTTGCCTACATGCGTTTCAGCCATAATCTCTCCGTCTGGAAATTAGAAACTAGAAACTGGAAACTGGAAAACAAAAAACTCTTCAGGCTACCTCGCGCTTCATTGCTAGCGTCGCGCGCAGGTAACCATTCAGCAGTCTCCCCACAGTGCTCGCAAGTTGCTCAAGCCGGATGCTCTCTTCCGTCGTCAGGTAATTCTCGTCCAGGCAGGTCGATAGGTGGTCCCGCAGTTCATACAATGAGCCTCGAGCGTGCCTGCAAAACTGGGCATTCTCCTGAAACCCGAAGCGGCCAAACCCCTCTGCGAGGTTGGCCGTTACCGATACGGCGGCACGGCGAAGCTGGCTTGCCATTCCATACTTCTCGAAGTCAGGAAGCTGGCGAGCGAGTTTGTAAATCTCCTGCCGCAGGACTCGAGCTACTTTCCAAACTTCCAGGTCCTTAAAATCCTTGATAGGAGCGTTTGCTTTAGTACCGATCATTCCTCTCCTCTAATTACGGGCACACGAAACTAATTTCTCTGTGCCTAATTCCCGGTTTCGAAGCACTAATTACCAGTTTCTAGTTTCCAGTTTCTGATTTCCAATTTCCAGTTTCTATGTTCCTCACGTTGCTGCCGCGCCGCTCACCACCTCGATGATTTCGCGTGTAATGGCCGACTGGCGGACGCGGTTCATGTAAAGCGTCAGAGAATCGATCATGTCCCGGGCGTTGTTGGTGGCCGCCTCCATGGCCGTCATGCGCGCCGCCAATTCCGCGGCTTGGGACTCGAGCAGAGCGCGGTAAACTTCGATCTCCACGTAGCGTGGGAGGAGGGCATTGAATATCTCCAGCGCCGGTTGCTCGTAAATGTAATCCACTAGCGCTTCGCCCGTGGCCGGTACGATTGGCTTGATGGGCAGATAGCGCTCCACCATCACGCGCTGCGTCATAATCGATTTGAACTCGTTGTAGATGAAATCCACCGAGTCCACTTTCTCTTCCTGATAAAGTTCAATGATGCTTTGCGCAATGGGCTGGGCCTGGGTAAATTCCAGGCGGCCGAAAATATTAATGTGCTCACCAATCAGCTTTAACGACCGGCGGACGAAATAATCGCGCCCTTTACGGCCCACCGCGATGATGGAAATTTCCCGCTCGTGGTGCTCTTCGAGATAAGTCTGCGCGGCGCGAATCAGATTGGTGTTGAATGCTCCGCACAAACCACGGTCCGCCGTGATCAGCACTAGAAGCTGCCGCGCGATAGGCCGTTCTGCCAGCAGTGGATGCGAACGGTCCGCCGTTCGCGCGGCGGCGCTCGAAAGCAGAGCCATCATCTCGTTGGCATACGGCCGGGCATTGAAAATGCGATCTTGGGCCCGGCGAAGTCGCGCCGCGGCCACCATCTTCATCGCCCGGGTGATTTGCTGCGTGCTCTTTACCGAGCGGATGCGCCGCCGAATGTCGATCAGTGCTGCCATGGTCCTTTGCTTGAAAGCTCGAAACTGGAAACTAGAAACTCGAATCCCGAAATCCGCCTGAGCGTCCCAAGTTTCCAGTTTCGAGTTTCCAGTGTCCAGTTTCCGTATATTGCTTCAAGACGCCTTCGCCTTGCTTTCTGCCACAAACTTCGCTTTGAACTCGTCGAGCATCTTCCTCATTTCCTCGCGCAGCGGCTCCGTGAGTTCCTTCTTCTCCACGATTTGCTTTCCGACCTGCGGATAAGCCGTGTCCATGAATTCGTAGAGCGCTTGTTCGAAAGGCAGGCATTGATCAACGGCCAGGTCATCGAGATAACCGCTGGTGGTGGCGAAAATGATGGTGATCTGCTTCTCCACCGGCAGGGGCTTATATTGGTCCTGCTTCAGAATTTCTCCCAGACGCTTGCCGCGATTGAGTTGCGCCAGTGTAACCTTGTCCAAATCGCTTCCGAACTGCGCGAACGCGGCTAATTCCCGGAACTGGGCCATTTCCAAACGCAACATTCCGGCAATGGACTTCATGGCGTCAATCTGTGCGTTGCCACCGACTCGGGATACGGAGATCCCCGCATTCACGGCCGGGCGCACGCCGCTGTTGAACAAGTCGCCCTCCAGGTAAATTTGCCCGTCGGTGATGGAGATGACGTTGGTTGGAATGTAGGCGGAGACGTCGTTGGCCTGAGTTTCAATGATCGGCAGCGCCGTCAGCGAGCCGCCACCCAATTCCTTGTTGACCTTTGCAGCGCGCTCCAGAAGGCGCGAATGGAGATAGAAAACGTCGCCCGGATAAGCTTCGCGGCCGGGCGGGCGCCGCAGCAGAAGAGAAATCTCGCGATACGCGACGGCGTGCTTGGAAAGGTCGTCGTAGATGCACAATGCGTGACGCCCGTGGTCGCGGAAATACTCGCCCATCGCGCACCCGGCATAGGGGGCAAGGTATTGCATCGGTGCGGGGTCAGAGGAACTCGCCTCAATGATGATGCTGTACTTCATGGCGTCATACTGTTCCAGCGTCTTGATGACCTGGGCGATGGTGGAGCGCTTCTGGCCGATCGCGACGTAGATGCAGATCACTCCGCTGTCCTTCTGGTTCAGGATCGTATCCAATGCCACGGCGGTCTTTCCAGTCTGCCGGTCACCGATGATCAGCTCTCGCTGGCCGCGCCCGATGGGAATCATGGAGTCGATGGCCTTGATTCCCGTTTGCAGCGGTTCTTTCACGGGCTGGCGATCGACCACGCCTGGCGCGATGCGCTCGATGGGACTGTAGGTTTCCGTGACGATGGGGCCTTTGCCGTCGGTGGGGTGGCCGAGCGCATTCACCACGCGGCCCACCAGTGCCTCACCCACCGGCACGGAAATGATGCGATTCGTGCGCTTGACGGTGTCGCCTTCCTCAATCAGCGTGTAGTCCCCCAGCAGCACGGCGCTCACCTGATCTTCTTCCAGGTTCAATGCCAGGCCGGCAACGTCGTGGGGGAGTGTGAGCAATTCTCCGGCCATTACGCGGTCCAGGCCGTGAATGCGCGCCACGCCGTCTCCCACGGAAACGACCGAGCCCACTTCCGCGACGGTCACGCTGCGATCAAAGTTCTCAATCTGTTCCCGAATAATCTTGGTGATTTCATCGGCTCGAATTTGTGCCATCTCTTGCTCCAGCCTTTGTGGATTTTTGTTTTGCGAGGCGCGAGGGTTCCGTCACCTTCTGCAATTCCCCGATGCTTCCCCCCCAATGTTTTATTGCTCCGTCAATTCTTCCCGTATTCGCGCCAGGCGGCCACGAATGGATCCGTCGTACACCGTGCTTCCGATCTGGGCCACGAGGCCGCCAATCAGTCCGGCGTCAAGGTGAAATTCCAGTTCCGGCTGGTTGCCGGTCAGCTCGCTGAATCGCTTGCGAAGAAGGTCCTGCTCATCGCCGGATAAGGCCGCGGCAGAGGAGACTTTGACCTGCATAATCCCCATTCGCGCGTATGCCACATTGCGGAAGGCCTGGAGGATTTCGCCAAGCACGGGCATGCGGTAGTGGCTCATCACTACGCGCAGGAAATTCAGCATCACCGGCGAACTGCCCAGCTTCGCGGCGATCGATTCCACCACCCGCAGCTTCTGCGCCATGCTGACCGCCGGAGTCTCAAAGACTTCGCGCAATTCCGGACTTTCCTGATAAACCGCAACGAAATCCTTCAATTCGCTCAACACCTGGCGGTAATTCCCCCGGGGTGCAACGACATCGGCAAGGGCGCACGCATAGCGGTTGGCAACAACGATCGGCATGGATAATACCTAGTCTTGGATTTTGAATTTGCGATTTTGGTTTTGCCCGAAGGGGGTGTGATTTTGGTCCGGGCCTCAGGCCACGGCTCAATCTCAAATCCAAAACCAAAAATTCAAAATGCCTTAGTTCTTTTCTTCCTTGTTTCCCACGGTCGCCGCAAACTGATCTACCAGCCGCCGGCGGCCAGCGTCATCCAGGCGGGTGCGAATCAAATCCTCGGCGCGAGCCACGGATTGCTGTGCGGCGTAATGCCTCAGTTCCAGCTTCGCGGCCCGCAATGCGGAATCGATTTGGGTTCGTGCAGCTTCCAGAATGCGCGCCGCCTCTTCCGCGCCGGCTTGCTGCAAGCGCTGGCGCTCCGTCGTCATCTCGCGCTCGGCGGCGGCCTGGAGCGCGGCAATTTCCGCTTCCAACCCGCGCAGCTTTCTTTCCGCCGCGCGAAGCTGCGCTTGGGAAGCCTCCAGCGCCTTGCGGCCTTCGTCTAATGCTTTCTGGATGGAGGCCGAGCGGCCGCTGAAGAAATCCGCCATCGGCTTACGCAGGACATAACCGAGTCCGCCCACTAGAATAATAAAGTTGATGGTTTTGTAGAGCAGCTCGTGGGGCGGCTCCGACTTTTCTTCTTTGGCCGGAGGCTGAGCTTCCTGCGGTCGCGCCGCGAGGGGCAATGCGAACCCGGCGAGGCAGATTCCCATAAGGCCGAGCAATGCAAAATGGTGCAGCGCACGGATCAAAGTTGGAACCTCCGGCCCGAACCGGAAGGTGAATCCGCTCCCAACAAACTTTGCGAGATTTCCTCCGCCAGGGATTTGCACGCTACTTCCAATTCTGCTTTGGTTCTTGAGACTTCACGGGTCAATTCGGCCCGGCCGTCACGGATCAAGACCTCAGCCCGCTCGCGCCCTTTCCGAAGGGCTTCGTCACGCTGTTCCAGGTTCCTTCGGTGGTCCGCCTCACGCTGGCGGTAGAGTTCCTGCCTGGCCGCCTGGATGGACGCATCGTAGTCCTTCGCCTTGGCTTCTGCTGCCGCCGCTTGCTCGCGAGCGCGCGCTAGTGCGCCCACGGTCGACTCCTCGCGCTGTTTCAGTACTGCTCGCAGAGGGCGAAAAAAAATGCGGTCAAGGATCACGAATAATGCAAACACTAAAATGACCGTAGGGATGGTTCGAAGGAAAAGCTGCCCGAGCTGGCTAAAAATCGCCCCCATTTGAAGTGGCTAGGCCTCAAGGTGTGAATTGACTATCCTGCAAAGACCCGCCAATGTAGCACGTCGGTTTTGCGAGTGTCAAGGAGTAGGATCGAGGCTGGAGGGCCTTGGGACTGCGTGGGGCTGCCCCGCGTCCAACCGCAAGAATAAGGCCAAAATGCCCTTGACTTATACATTCTGGTGGGTAACAATTCTGCTACCTGCACAACAGGTTTGCTCTCATCTTCCTCAATGAAATGGGGGTGTGATCGATTGGCTGAAGTCAGACTTCAGGACGGAGAGTCCTTGGAGAACGCGTTACGCCGTTTTAAGCGAAAGGTTCAGCAAGAGGACATCATTAAAGAAATCAAAAAGCATTCCTTCTATCTGAAGCCGGGAGAGA
>JASHSC010000075.1 GCA_030036915.1 Terriglobia bacterium | reverse complement strand
CCACATTGCCTTTCAGAAACACCTCGGCGGGCTGAAGTACCCGTTGGCGACCGACCGTTGGCCTTACGCCGAGGTAGCGACGGCATACGGAGTCTTTCCTCCCACCAAACATCCCATTCCATTTATCAATGATCGCGCGGTTTTTATTGTGGATAAGCACGGCAAAATCGCGTGGTCGAAAGTGTACGAATTGCGGGAGCAACCGGACAACAAGGAAATCCTGGAACAATTAAGGAAGCTAGGATGAGGTTTCAGCGGAGGACGCGCCAGCCCTTATGCCGATTGAGGCGCGCAGTCAAATGAAGTTCTGAAGTGGAACTCCCCGCCGGAGGCGCAAAAACGCGCCGATGGCTCATCCTGAAGAAGCACCGCCCATTTCTTCTTTGGACCACCGTCCGCCCGGCATTATGATGACATACATTCCACCGGACGGAGGGGGATGGCCATGCGCTCTGTGATCCTGGCTATTCTGATTCTTCTTCCCCCCACTGCGCGGGCTGACCGCGACGCAGCGAGGGAAAGCTACCAGCAGGGGAACGAGCTTTTTGACCAGAGCCGGTTTGCCGACGCCGCGGCGGCGTTCGCGCGCGCCATCGAGGCAGACCCGAAATTCTTTGAAGCCGCTTACAATCACGCCTTGGCGGATGAAATGGTAGACCGAAAGAAGGCCATTGTGGATTGGAGCAAGCTTGCCGAGACTGCTGCCAACGCCCCCGATTTCAAATATCAGGTGGGCCAGGCCGACGCAAGAGTGCAGATCCTGAAAATGCTCCCCGATTATCCTGATGCACTCCAGCCTTCGCATTACGTTCCGTCGGCCTCGGACTATTACAGCGTAATCGCCGAAGATTCTGAATCGGATCGATGGCGGCAATTTCCATTGAAAGTCTGGATTGGGGATGTGCCCAACGGCAATTGGGCGCAGGGAGTTCGCGAAGCGTTCGGCATTTGGAAAGAAATGATTCCCATGGAATTGACACCGGACCCGGACGAAGCGGACATCCGTTTCGATTGGGATACGGAGCAGAGCATGGCGGACGGCCACGCGGGTGAAGAGTCGGATTGGGTGCAATTTCAGCGCGTGGGGAACGATGTGACCAGCCGCAAGGTGGCACACATTTCCATTGCGCAAGCCCGCAACTGGTCCAGGGATGAGATGCGAGCCATCAGCCTCCACGAATTAGGGCATGCGCTCGGCATTCGCGGGCACAGCCCATCCAAAGGTGACATCATGTATTGGCAAGTTCAGGAGGGGAGGCGTCGCGTGCCGATTCCGGGAGTGTATTATCCCCTCGTTATAAAATCCCTGGTCAGCAAGCCCAGCCAGCGTGATCTCAACACTTTAATTCGCTTGTACAATACTCCGGGAGTTGTCACGCGAATGAACTGACCGACAGTGGCTGGTGGCCAGTCCGTTGGCGGGCCCCCGGCTCTGCCGGCGTGGCAGTAAAAGCTTGGCGGTTTCTGAAGTATGGTTTTCTGGCCTGCCGAGCGCGCCGAAAGAACCCCTCACCCACCGCTTTGCGGTCCCCCCCTCTCCCCTTGGAGAGGGAAAACATGTCTTTGGCGCGCTGCGCGCTGAAAGCTTTTCCCTCTCCCGTGGGGAGAGGGTGGGCGACGGAGGAGGTCGGGTGAGGGGTCTCTTCCAGCCCCCTTTGATGGGCCAAGCATTTTAAAGCCCCCAGCTTCACCCGGGGACGATTACTCACTATTCATATGAAGATTGCGATAACAGGTGCAGTGGGATTATTCGGGCGGGGGCTGGTTTTGGCTTTTTCGACACGGCATGAAGTGATTCCTCTGACCCACACGGAAGCCGACATCACCAATGCGTCGGCATTCGAATCAGCCATGCAGCAAATTCGGCCGGACCTGATCGTGCACTCAGCGGCGATTCCTGACTTGGACATTTGCGAAGCGGATCCGGATCGCGGATTCCTTGTGAACTATCAGGGGACGTGCAATGTGGCCAATGCCGCCCGTCAAGTTGGCGCAGGCCTGGTTCACATTTCTACCGATGCGGTGTTTGATGGGAAGAAGCGGACGCCTTATGTTGAGACCGATCCCACCGGTCCCATCACCGTTTACGGGCGCAGCAAGCTGCAAGCCGAAGAGGCCGCAAAATCCGTCGAGCGTCATTGGATCTTTCGCGTCTCGGTGCTCTTTGGCCCGGGCAAAACCAATTTCGTCGAAAAGGGATTGCGAAAGATTGCCGCCGGCGAGGAATATAAGGTGGCGAGCGACCAGATGGGCAACGCGACACTTACGTCGGATGCGGGACTGAAGATCATGGAGGTGGTGGAGGCCGGCCATTGTGGTCTGTATCACCTAGCCAACCAGGGTGCATGCACACGATTCGAGTTGGCCCGTACGGCGGCAGAACTTTCCGGCTTCGACCCCGCCAAAGTTATTGGAATTCCCGATGCCCAGATGCAGCGGAGGGCTCCGCGACTGAAATATTCGGTGATGGAAATGACGGCGCTGAAGAGTGCAGGATTCTCACTACCGCGGCCATGGCAGGAAGCGCTGGCAGATTATATTTCCACCCTCAAGCTCTGATTTCTGTAGCGCGGGTGCCCCCACCCGCGTTTGGAATCGATGCATAGGTCGCGCGTGCAGACACCCGCGCTACATGCAGGGCGTGCGAATTCAGGCAGTTGGGAAACTCACCGTGCGAAACCGAGCAGGGTTTGCAGCCGCCAACAGAGGTCGGCATTCACGCGATCGCTCGAAACATGCGGCACGGCCTCGCGGGCGAGCGTTTCAATTGTGTTGGGGTCGGAAACTTCGCCCGTAATCACGAGGACGCGTCCCACCAGGCTGGGGCGGAGCTCCGTGATGGCCGAAACCATCTGCTCAAGCGGAAGGTGAGCGGTGCGGAGGTCGAGCAATACGGCATCAAAGCGGTCGCGCCGGATCATCGCCAGCGCCTGCTGGGCATCCGTGGCGACGTCGCCCTCGCATCCCAGCCTGGCAAGCAAAACATATAGCACGTTGCGGATTGACGGTTCGTCTTCGATGATGAGGATCTTGCGACGCAGAGAATTTGGAGCCAAAAGGGTCTCCCTTCACTCGACCGTCGGAAGAACAGAAAGCCTCTCCAGCCTCAGACATATTGTCTTACCGAAGGGTCGTTATCATTCTGGCTAACTGATCCGGAATTGTCAAGACCGATCCGGAGATGTGCTGCGCACTTTAGTACCAGAGTCGAACTTTGCAGCTTTCCGAGACTGCAATCCTATGTTTACTGCAACATCGCCCGGATGTGAATTCTTGGGGAAGCATTGCGCTGCGGAGTGGCATGCTGGCACCTTAAGATGAGGTCGATTCCGTGCCACCGGAATTGGAAAAAGCGTCGTCGTGCCCCGGCAAAATGTGGCCCAACATGGACAGAATTCTTTCGCGATCAAGCTGAAACTGCCTGCGGTTGTGCGGGATCATGGTGAAAACGTTTTCGTCGTGCTCGCGCGTCAAGACGGCGTCGCCCGCGATGATGGTGGGCGAACTTGCGTTATGGACAATCACGGAAACATGGCCGGGCACATGACCATTGGTCACCAGAAATTCCAAGTCGTTGGGCACGGGGTGGGTCTCGATCCAACGGAAGCGCGAAGGGTCGCCCAGGCGCTTGCGGTCCCACCAGCGCAAGGCAAACCGGCGCAGAGCGTGCATCAATTCAGAGGTCCGTTCATAATCCGCCGACTCCGGGTAATATTTCAGGCCCAGCTTCACCCAATTCTGCTCATCCAATAGATCGGAGTATGCTTCGCAACACCAGTCGTGTGACTGCTGCGAACCGTAGATTTCGCTCTGGGGAAATAAGCAATTGTTCAGAACATGATCAACATGGAAATGTGTGTTGATGATCATGCGGATGTCATTGGGGTGGATTCCGCGCTTTTCCAAAGCGCCGAGAAGGCGGTGAGCCTCGTGCGGCATGCCGGTGTCGACGATGATGTGATGATGCCCTCGTGAGAGCAAAGTGCAG
>JASHSC010000074.1 GCA_030036915.1 Terriglobia bacterium | reverse complement strand
GCGAAGTTTTCACCCCGGGGAACGGAAAACGCCGGCGCGAGGAATTCGCGCCGAACGGGGAAAAAATCCTGGTTCACCTCTCGAATTTCCGGCCGGTGAAGCGCGTGTTGGATGTCGTCGAAATCTTTGCCCTGGTGCGCCGCGAAATCCCCGCCAAGCTGATGATGATCGGAGATGGGCCGGATCGGACTGCGGCCGAATGGCTCGCACGCGAAAGGAAAGTCAGCCCGGATGTGATTTTTCTTGGAAAGCAGAATCAGGTCCAGGATTTGCTTGCATGTGCTGACGTGCTGCTGCTGCCCAGCGACCTCGAATCTTTTGGCCTGGCGGCGCTGGAGGGCATGGCGTGCGGCGTCCCGGCCATCTGCTCGCGCGTGGGGGGAGTGCCGGAAGTCGTCACTGACGGAGTGGAGGGATTTCTGGTCAAAGTGCGAGACGTTCAAACCATGGCGGCTCGCGCCCTCGAGATTCTTTCCAACCCCGAAAAGCACAAGGAAATGTCCCAGGCCGCCCGGCAACGCGCTCTGCGTCACTTCTGCACCGAGAAAATCATTCCACTCTATGAAGACCTTTACCGCCGTGTCCTCCAGAATGCCTAGGGACGCCGGACCCCCACCGTGGCGGTCGCGACGGGGTGGCAGACTTCTGCCGTCGTAACCAGGCGGACCCCGGCGGAAGCCAACTCATCCAGGGCCTTCCTGCCGCCTTCTTCGCTGATGGATTTTACTGCATCGGTCACCAGGTCCACCGCGAAGCCTCGGCGGATCAGCGCCCGAGCAGTGGCTAGAACGCAATACTCCGTCACGACACCGAAGACCACCGCGCGACGCGGTCCGAGCACCCGTAATAAGTCGTCAAAGTGGGAATTATCTTCAGGCGAGTAAGTGGTCTTTTCAACGATGAACTGGCCCACCCAGCGTGCGGGCGGCCGAAAGTCGCCACCGCGGCTGGAGATGACCACCGGCGAGGCAAATTGAGTTTCGGGAATGCGTTGCTGCCCAGGCGTGCCGGCGACGCAATGCGGCGGCCAGGTTTTGAATTCGGGATCGTCGGGCGAATGGGCGTCGGCAGTGGAAATGACCGGCACATCATTCTCGCGCGCCCAGATCAGCAGGCGGCAGAGGTTGGGCACAATTCCTTCCGCACCCGGAACGTACAGTTTCCCCTCCGGGCGCATGAAATCCACCTGCGTATCGACGTCGAAAAATACCGGAGGCCCGGTCTTGCCGCTCATGAGCTAATCACCTCCCTCTGTGGAGATGCTTTCGCCGCCCCCAGGCGCCGCATGCGAACTTCTTCGAGCAAACGATCGAGCCCGGCACTTTTCTCGACAGGATAAGCAGTCGCGTCGCGTAACAAGTGGTAAGCCTCCGGCAGGCGGGCGAGATTCTCCAGTGTGCAATCGCGGATCTCTTTCACCGGCGGAGCGGGCGCGAGGCGGCGGCCGGCCTGCATCACGGGTTCAAGCAGCGGCGAGGCTTCGGGGTACTCCTCCTCGGCGCGGGCGAGAAGGTCGTGATGGTACTTTCCCTGCTGGGAAAAGCGGAAAACCTGCTTGCGACCCGGCCAATAGACCTTTTCTTCGCTGAATTTGGTTTTGGGCTCAATGACTCCGGATTTTTCCGTCTCTACCAATTTATAAACCACGCTCAGCGCCGGCACGTCGCGCGAAGTCACCAGGTCCGTGCCCACTCCGAAGGAATCGATGGGCGCCCCGTGGGCGATCAGCTCCTCGATTCTGTATTCGTTCAAGTCCCCGCTGGCCACGATTTTCGTGTCTCGCCGGCCGTGGCGGTCGAGAATGTCGCGGACATACCGGCTTTTTTCCAGCATGTCGCCGCTATCGAGCCGCACGCCGGGCACGTCCTTCCCCAACGTAGCTGCGATTTCCGCGCCCACCAGCGGGTCGTAGGTATCTACCAGCAGAATCGCGGTGTCGGGGAAAGTCTCGAGCAGGGCCTCAAAGCTGCGCCGCTCATCGGAGAAAACCTGCGTCCAGGAATGCGCCGCGGTGCCCGCCAGGGGCAGATCATAAAGCGCCCCGGCCAGCACATTTGAGGTAGCTGAGCATCCGGCTAGGCACGCCGCTCGCGCGGCGCGCACTCCTGCTTCCGGCCCGTGCGCCCGCCGCGTGCCGAATTCCAATACCGGGCGGCCCGCCGCCGCGCGCACTACTCGCGCCGCTTTTGACGCCACCAAAGTTTCATAGTGAATCACAGAGAGCAGGTAGGTCTCCGCAATCTGCGCTTCCAGCACCGGAGCGGTGACTTGCAGCAGGGGTTCATCCGCAAAAACCAGCGTGCCCTCGGAGAGAGCACGCACGTCGCCATGGAACCGGAATTCGCGCAGATAGTCAAAAAACTCCGGGCCGACGGTTTGGAAGGCGGGTTGCCCGCGCAGAAGTCGCACGTCGTCTTCCGTGAAGTGCAAATTTTCCAAGTAGGTGAGGGCGGAGTCGAGGCCCGCCGCCACCAAATAAGACCGCTGCGCCGGAAGGTGGCGCACAAAGAGCTCAAACGTGGCACGGCAATCGATGTCGTGTTCGAAATAAGCCGCGGCCATCGTGAGCTCGTATAAATCTACAAGTAGTGCCTTGTCAGTATTCATTTTGTTGAGAACTATCGTTGCGCCCGCTCCGCGCTGGATCAACAGAATCGCTCAATTCCAGTATGTAGGCGGGGGTCAAGGGTAGTCAAGCACTGTAGCGGCGGTCTATCGACCGCCGACGGCGCTCATAGAGCGCCGCTACAGCATTTGCGATTTTCGAGCTTCCGTCGGCTCCGACATCGTTTAAAATCGGAGGCCTGAGGGAGGCCACATTGAAGCGTCGAACATTTATGAAGTCCGTAGTCGCGGGCTCCGCGGCCGGCGGCGCGATGGCGGCCCGCGGAATTTCCAAGGCACCCGACAGCCTCCCGAATTTTCTTTTCATGATCGCGGACGATCTTACCTATCGCGCCATCCGGGCGATAGACAGCCAGGAAGTCCACACTCCCAACCTCGATCGGCTGGTGAAGAACGGCTGCGCGTTCACGCATTGCTTCCAGCAGGGAAGCTGGACGGGAGCGGTGTGCATCGCGAGCCGCATGATGCTGCTCACCGGCCTCACCACTTTTCGCGCGGAACCCACCGGGCCGAGCCCGAGGTGCGATTTCACGGCCTTGTGGGGGCAGACTTTTCAAAACGCCGGCTATCACACTTACGTCGCAGGCAAGTGGCATCTTGACCCGACGATGTTGCAGCGCTGCTTCGAGGAGATGGGGCCGATTGGTCTTGGCATGTTTGAATCCGGGCCTGAAGCTTACCATCGCCCCGCGCCGGGAGACGACTGGACGCCCTGGGATGAAAATCTGAAGGGACATTGGATCCACACCAAGCTCTGGGAAAACGCAGCGGAAGACGAAATTCACCATTCCTGCCGTGTCTGGGCGGACTGCGCCATCGATCACCTGCTCCACAAGGTTCCAGGTTTGAATCAGCCTTTCTTCATGTACATCGGCTTCAATGAGCCGCACGACCCGAGGCAATCTCCCAAAGAATTTGTGGAGATGTTTCCTGGCGACAAGATTGAAATTCCGCCCAATTACCTTCCCGAGTTTCCGTTCGACAATGGATTTCTGAAGGGGCGCGACGAGCAGCTTGCGCCCTTCCCGCGCACGCGCGAGGCTGTGCAGCTTCATCGTTCGGAGTATTACGCCATCATCGCGTATCTCGATAGCCAAGTGGGACGGATTCTCGACGCGCTGGAGCGCTCCGGGAAGACCGAAAACACTTATGTGATCTTCACGGCCGACCATGGCCTGGCGGTGGGACAGCACGGTCTGATGGGCAAGCAGAACATGTTTGACCACAGCATTCGAATCCCCTACCTGATTAGCGGCCCGGGCATTCCCAAAGGGAAGAAGGTCACGCATCTCACTTACCAGCACAGCACGTTCGCCACAACGTGTGAGCTGGCGGGAATTCCAGTTCCCTCCTCCGTCGAGTTCCCCAGCCTGGCAGGCATCATCAAGAGCGAGAGACCGGCGCCGCATGATGCCGTGTTCTGCCGCTACCAGGATTTTCAGCGCGCCGTCCGCACGCGCGACTACAAGCTGATCGTCTATCCGTTTGTCCGCAAGACTCAGCTTTTCGATTTGAACAAAGACCCGTGGGAAATCACCAACCTCGCGGAGGAATCCTCGCTCCAACCCGTCAGGCAGGAATTGGTGCAGCGGCTGCTACACTTTCAGGAGGAGTTAGGCGACAAGCTCGATCTGGAGCACCCGACGAAGCCTAAGCCGGTTGAGGAGTGAGAGCGGTGGATCGCGGCCCTCGTTCTTCAGCACTCGCTCTCGTTGTACGACCGCGACCGCCCCTTTGACGGCCTTCCGCAGCTCCTGTGCGTCGAGCCGACAAGCGCATAACCCCAGCCATTGCGGTCTGATATCGTGAAGGGCGAAAAACCGCACCGCCGCGACGATGACCTTCAATGCTCACACGTTGACAGGTGATTTCGCGTAACTTTCCCCGCCGTCAAACCGTTCATGCCGCGTAGGGGGAGGTCTCCAGCCATTCGTGCAGTTTGGGCACGGAGAGCGGCCGGCTGATGAGGTAACCCTGGACGAGGTCGCAGTGATTCATGCGCAGGAAATCCAGTTGCTCTTTGGTTTCAACGCCCTCGGCCATCACCCGCAGGCCAAGATCATGAGCGATTTCGATGGTCTTCTGCACCACCACGCGCGCATCCACCTTGGACTGCATTTCCTGCACGAAGGTCCTGTCAATTTTCAGTTCAGTGGCGGGCACATAGCGCAGCTGCTGCATCATGGCGTAGCCGGTGCCGAAATCGTCGATGGATAATTGCATCCCCTTCATTCGCAGGCGCGAAAGGATATCGAGGGCGTTGGACAATTCGCGAATCAAGCTGCTTTCGGTTATTTCGAGGGTCAAACTCTTGGGCGGCACAGCGCGCTCCTTGACCAGGGCCAGGACTTTGTCCGGGAATTCGAGGTCGTGGAGCGATTGCGCGGAGGTATTGATGGAGACCGTCAGGGGCGTACCGTCTTTGCGAGTAAACTGGCCGATTTCACCTAGCCCGCGCTTGATAACGATCCATCCGAGTTGGTCAATCAGCTCGAGCGATTCGAGCTGGCCGATGAAGGAATCGGGGAACACCAAGCCCCTCTCGGGGTGCTCCCAGCGCACCAGGCCCTCGAGCCCCACCACACGGCCCGCGGCAATGTCCACCTGGGGCTGATAATAGAGAACAAATTCCTCGCAGGCGACTGCGCGGCGCAAGTCGTCCTCCGGGATGGTGATGGGCAGGTGCTGGGCGGAAGGCTCAGGCGTCTTGCTGCTGGCGTGGGTCCGCAGGATATCTTCCAGTTCTGGGAGCCGGAAGGGTTTTTGGAGTTGCCCCACCGCCGAGAGGCCGAGCGACCGGCCCAACTGCTCCGCGGTTTCCAGCACGCGACGGTCAAACCCGCTCATTAGCACGATTCCCGCCTTGCACTGCTTTTTCCCAAGCAGCCGCAGGAGCTCAATGCCGTCCGTTTCAGGCATGGCCAAGTCCATCATGATGAGGGTGGGTTCGGGAACGAGGGCGTTGAGGAAATCGGCGGCGTTAGTGGTGACAGTGCAGTCCAGGTTCATTTCCTGGGCCGCGCTCACAATGATTTCGCCCACGTCGGCTTCGTCATCGATGACTAAAATCCTGGGAGTTTCCGTGCTTGGTTCGACACTCTGAATCGCCGTCCCCATGATACCCTCTCGGTTCGATCACGCTTTCGCGGCGCCGCTCATTTTAGATTCCACGCCTTCAGATTCCATGACCTGATCAATCGTGGCAACGAATTCCTTGCGCAAATAGGGCTTCGACAGCACGGGACCATCGACCCTTGCTCCGCTTCGTTCCGCTAGCGCATCCGCAGGGAAGCCTGAGGAGTAAACCACCTTCACGTTGGGATGCAATTGCCTGATCTTCTGGGCGAGTTCGACGCCATTCATGCCGCCGGGCATGAGGACGTCTGTCACCAGCAGTTTGAGATGGGGCTCCTCGGCGGCCACGACCAGCGCATTGAAGCCATCGCAGGCATGCAGAACCCGGAAGCCCATGGCCTCGGCGAAAGCCACGGCCACTTCCAACATTCCCGCTTCATCGTCCACCACCAACACCGTTCCACTGGCCTTGATGGGCTGGTGTTCATGGGAATCCACCGTTGCGGGCGCGTGCTCGCCTTCCGCAAGGGGCAGAATCAGTGAAACCGTGGTGCCGTGCCCCAGTTCGCTGTAGATTCGGGCGCTCCCCCCGGATTGTTTCACAAAGCCGTAAACCATCGCCAGCCCAAGCCCCGTGCCCTTGCCGCGCGGCTTGGTGGTGAAGAAGGGCTCAAAGGCCCGTTGGAGCGTCTCACGCGACATCCCCGTTCCGGTATCGGAGACGGTCACGACGGCGTACCTTCCTGGCTTGATCTCCCCGGCTTGAACGGGCGGATAGCTATCGTCGAGACTCTTTACGCTGGCCGTGATAGTCAACGTGCCGCCGTTGGGCATCGCGTCACGGGCGTTGACTGCAAGGTTAAGGAGCACGTTTTCCAGCCCTGCTGCATCCACCAAAATCGGCGCCAGGGATTTTTCGACGGTGGTGGTGATCTTGATTTCAGGACCAAGCACACGCGACGCCAATTCCGTAAGGTTCTGAATAGTGGCTTCCAGGCGGGTGGGCGCGGGATGCAATTCCTGCTGGCTGGAGAATGCCAGGAGGCGCTTGGTTAAGTCCGCCCCGCGCAGCGCCGCCTTCTGCGCGGTCTTCAGACGCTTCAGTGCCGCTTCGTTCGTCGCCACCTGGCGCTCGAGCAGGTCCAGATTGCCGATGATCACCCCCAGCAGGTTATTGAAGTCGTGCGCCACGCCTCCAGTCAATTGCCCCAGGGCCTCCATCTTCTGACTCTGCCGCAACTGCTGCTCGAGCTTTTTGGTCTCTGTGATGTCGCGCGCGATCGTGGACACTCCGGTAACCATGCCCGCCGGGTTCTTGATGGGGGAAAGCGTCAGCGAAACGCGGATCCTTGACCCGTCCTTCCGCAAATGATCATTCTCGTAATGAACCAGAGCCTCGCCGCCATAAAGCCTTATCCGGTTCACCGTCAGGGTGCCGCGCTGCTCCGGGGGAATTAAAACCGCAAACTGCTTTCCCTTGATCTCTTCCGCCGTATAACCATAAATGCGTTCCGCGCCGGCGTTCCAAGTGACGATAACCTCATCGCGGTTGATGCTGAAAATTGCATCTTCGGAGGAATTCACCACGTTGGCGAGGCGGGCGTTTTCGGCCTCCGTATGTTTGCGGTGAGTGACATCCACAGCCACGCCCACGAAGCGCGCCACCTTTCCGGAGGGATCACCGACCGGGAAACCACGGTCCCAAATCCAGCTCACGGCGCCGTCAGGACGCACGATGCGGTATTCGTGCTCGAAGGGCTCGCTGCTTCTTCCGCGCAGGCGCTCTGCCTGAACGCGTTCACGGTCTTCCGGGTGGATGGAATCCAGGAACAAGGCGGGGTTGGCGTCCAGGCTGACGATCGTTCGCCCCCAGACGCGCTCGAAAGCCAGGCTGACATAGAGGATTCTTTGCAGGCTTGGGTCGGAGATCCAAAACACCTCGTCAATGGTCTCCGCAATCTGGCGGAAGCGCTCTTCACTCTCGCGCAGCGCCTCCTCCGCCTGGTGGCGCTCCCTGCGGATTCGGGCATCCTTCAGCTCGCGTTCGAGTGCGGGAACCAGCCGGGCCAGCTTCCCCTTGACCATG
>JASHSC010000073.1 GCA_030036915.1 Terriglobia bacterium | reverse complement strand
CAGTCCTTTTCTTTGGGTAGCGATGGAACTGGGTCGAACCTATCTCATCACGGGATTTCCCTGGGACCTGCTCGGGTACGCAATGCAGGCTTCCGGCCTGCGCCAGATCGCCTCCGTTACTGCCGTGTATGGGCTTTCATTTCTCGCTGTGGCCACCAGCGCTTTGCTGGCATGGTTGCTGCTCTCGCCGCGGCGCGGACGGGCCGCGGTGGCGCTGGCTATTTGGCTCCTGCTGTTGCTGGTCGGCCAATGGCGTTTTGCCCCTCCGCCCGAGGAGATGGGAAAGGAACTGGCCTTCCTCCTGCAACCCGACGTCCCGCTCGATGATGCGGCGCTGGAGGCATGGGTTCCCTGGCGTGACCCGTCGAAACTCGAGCAACTCGTACAGCTCAGCGTCTCAACTGTGAATGAAGTCAGCAGTAAGGCCGCGCCCCCGGCTGTTGAAGGCGGAGCGCCGAATCCTGCGCTGCTGATTTGGGCGGAAAATCCTGCCCCATTCTTTTTCACAAACGATCCGGTTTTTCGCAATGCCATGGAAAACATGGCGCGTCAGACGCACGCCATCGTGATTACGAATACGGTTGTTCCCGTCAACGCACAGGAAAACACCATCACCAACACCGCAATCACCCTGAGCCCCAAGGGCCGCGAGGTGGCACGCTATGATAAAATTCACTTGGTACCCTTCGGCGAATACGTTCCCTGGTGGGCGTTGCCGGGTGTCGTTCACAAGATTACTTCGGAGGTAGGGAACTTTGTCCCCGGCTCGAATTACTCCGTGGCTGAATCGCCGGGCGGGGACATCGGCGTTTTCATCTGCTACGAAGCGATTGTTCCGCAGCTCGCGCGGGAATTGGTGGCGAACGGCGCGGAAGTGCTTGTGAATATTTCGAATGACGCCTGGTACGGGAATTCCGCAGCCGCCTATCAACACCTGGAAATGGCGCGCCTGCGCGCGATTGAGAATCACCGGTATTTGCTGCGGGCCACCAACGACGGGGTGACGGCGCTTATTGATCCCTACGGCCGCATCCTGGAGGAAATCCCGCGTTACCAGCGGCGGGTGATGGTGGCACATTACAACTTTGAGAGCCGGGAGACGTTTTACTCGGCATCAGGAGACATATTTGCCTGGCTGTGCGCTCTCGTGGCGGCCATCGTCTTAGCCGCCGCGTCGATGCCGGCGAAAAGGACCAACAACTGAGAACTTTATTCAAGGAGAAATCGTGATTGAAGAATTACAACGCGAATATGACGTACTGAAGAAGCGGGCCACCGACCTTCGGAGTTTTCTTTGACGCCCCGCAACGCCGCAAGGAGCTTGAACTTCTCGAACAGAAGATCGCCCAGCCTGAATTCTGGCAGGACCAGGAAGCGTCGCAAAAAGTCCTGACCAACCGCAAGCGGCTAACCGAGACCCTGGAGACCGACGAAAAACTTGGCCGCGCCCTGGGTGACGTTGAGGCCTACTTCGAACTCGCACGCTAAGGAGAGAGCATCACATCCGAGCTGCGGGGCGAACTGGATAAGCTCCGCCAGGAAGTCGATCGGCTGGAAACCGAGACACTGCTAAGCGGCGACAACGATCATCTGAATGCGATTGTGACCATTCATCCCGGCGCCGGCGGCACGGAATCGCAGGACTGGGGCGATATGCTTCTGCGCATGTACCAGCGTTGGGCCGACGCGCGCGGCTTCCGGTTCACGCTGAACGATTATCAGCCCGGTGACGAGGCAGGATTAAAGTCCGCCACGTTCACCGTGACGGGAGAATATGCTTACGGCCTTTTACACGGGGAGAGCGGCGTGCACCGGCTGGTGCGTATTTCGCCCTTCGACGCCAATCAGCGCCGGCACACTTCCTTCGCCTCGGTTTTTGTCAGCCCGGAAATTGACGATTCCATCACCATCGAAATCAAGCCTGAAGAGATCCGTGTGGATACTTACCGGTCATCCGGCAAGGGCGGCCAGCACGTTAACACCACGGATTCTGCCGTGCGCATTACGCACATTCCCACAGGCACCGTGGCGCAATGCCAGAATGAACGCTCGCAGCACCGCAATCGTGAAATGGCGATGAAATTTCTGCGCTCGCGCCTTTACGAGCTGGAATTGGCCAGGCGCCGGCGGGTTTCCGACAAGTTAGAGGCCTCCAAGGCCGATATCGATTTTGGCAGCCAGATTCGGTCTTACGTTTTGCACCCGTATCGATTGGTGAAAGACCATCGGACAAAGTTCGAAGTCGGCGACGCGGATCGCGTGCTGGACGGTGATCTCGATCCCTTTATAAAGTCTTATCTGCTGTCGCGGCGTGGAGTTCCCGCGTAATCGCGCCGCGCGGTGCGACCTCGCTGAGGGACTTTGCATGAGCTAACACTCTTAGAATTAGATCTCGGCCAGAGATGAGATTGCGTAGGGGCAATCCTTGTGGTTGCACCAGGGCGGCCACGAGGGCCGCTCCTACGAAATTAGGATAATTCCAGGCGTTGGATTGTTGTTAGGAAATGAAGTGCCGAGGGAAGGATTAAACGCCGAAGACCCGGCGAATATACTCTCGTGCCGGGCGGGTGGCGGATTCGCCGAGCTTCACGCCGCTCAGCCTTTCTTCTTCGGATAGAAGCCAGCCGGACCATCCTGCCGCTCCGATGGCCTTGGCCAGCGCACGGTAATCGAACTCCCCCTGGCCTAAGACCACCTCTTGGCCGTTCTTGGAATCGCGGAGGTGAAATGCCACAATTCGGCTCGCGTGCCGGGTAAAAAAAGCTGGTACGTCGGCGTGAGCCTGGTAGGCGTGGCCGGCATCGATCAAAAAGTCCACCAAGTACGGGTCGGTTTGCCCGACGAGTTGCGACATTTCTTCACCACCTGCCATGAATTCGGCGGAGTGGTTGTGGTAACAGAATCCCAGTCCATTTTTCCGGCAATAAGCTCCCGCGCTGTTTAATCCCGCCACTTTCCTTCGCAAAGCGTCAGCGTCCACTTTTCCGTTGGCGGTAACGGAAGCGCCGCTGACGATCACCCGCTCGGCTCCCAGCTTCTTACCACCATCGGCGACCTGCGCGACCAACTTCTGGGTGGGAATTGAAGTTTGTGGATCGTAATGGTCACCGAGGAAAATATGCACCCCGAAGAATTGCAATCCGGTCTTCGCGATTCTCGCGCGAGAATCTGCGGCGTCGCCAAATTGCTGCTCGACATTGTGGAAACTCGTTTCAAAACCTTCGAAGCCGATCTGGTTAATTGTATTCAGAACCGTAAGGAGAGAGGAAAAGTCAGTGGGGTTGATGGCCCAGGCGTTGGTTTGACACCCCACATGCAGGGTGCCCTTGGCGAAAACGCGTGAGGCGCTCGCGGCCAAAAGGCCGGAGGCCGATGCGGCTATAAAATTCCTCCTTGAAAGCATGGTTAGTTTGTCGGATTTTCGGCCCACAAGTTTTCCGAGAAGTCCTTCGGCCAAAGCTGCCGCGCAAGACGGTCAGATGGTCGACTCTTCACTCCAGGGGAAGACGTGGCCGGTGCGCAAGGAGCGCTCGGCGGCCAGCGAAATGTGAGCCGCGTCTTTTCCCACCTGGCCATCGGCGAACACCGGCGCGCCCTTTACAACCGATGCCAGAAAGGCTTTGTGTTCCCGGAACGATTCAACGTCAGTGCTCACTCCACCCGCCACTTCGTGCCAACTGGCTTGTTCCTCAGGAGTCAGGCGGGGCACCACCACCTTTTGCTCCTTGCCGCGATAAGGGATCACCACAATCTCCGAATTGCCCGTGCCGCGCAATTCTTCCGCAGTGCCAATGCCCCACGTCATTTCGCCTTTTGTCCCCAGCAAGCGAAGGGCGCGATTATCCGGCACACCCGGAGAGTAGACGGTGTATGAGAATATGCAGCGCACGCCGTTGGAAAAATCAATTAATAAGCCGGCATTGTCGATCGTTTGGCGGTCCTTCAAAACATTATTTCCGCCGGTCGCTTGAATTTTGCTGGGTTCCACCCCTGCCACCCAGTGGATCACGTCCAGCTCATGGATCCCGTCTTCGAGCAGGGCACTGCCCGCGCAATAAGTTAGGAATCGCCAGTTGGTTTCCGCGCCGGTCTTTGGGTCTTTGTATTTCCAGCTATGAGGATTCCAATCGCCGCGGTAGAGGTTACCCACAATGTATTCGAGGTCGCCGATGACGCCTTCCTTGATCAACTGAATCATTTTTTCGTACACGGTCCCGTAACGCGATTGGAGCCCCACCTGGAGGACGCGATGATTCCTCGTCGCCGCCTCCATCATGCGGTCGGCGTCGGCGAGGTGAGTCGCCATGGGCTTCTCCACCAGCACGTGTTTGCCGGCATTCAACGCGGCGACTGTGACTTCCGCATGGAGGAAGTTGGGGACGGCCACGACAATGGCGTCAATCCCTTTCTCGGATTCGATCATTTTATGGTAGTCATCGTAACCCTTGGCGCCCGGCGCCATAGCCAGAGCCTGGTCAAGATTCGCTTTGGTGATATCGCAGATGGCTGCCACCTGGACTTCCGGGAGGTATTTGGTTGCGATGCGCAGATGGGTGTTGCGGCCGCGATTCCCCGCGCCCACAATTCCGTAAACCACTTTCTTTCCTTCTTGTGGTCGCGGTTCTGCGACCCCCGGAAGCGCATAGGCGGCGACGCCCGCGGCGCTGCTGATCATGAATTTGCGGCGGTCCAATGAGTTGTTTTCAGACATTTTTCGGCTCCCCCAGCGCTGGATTCCCGACAAGGCCATTACTTTCATATCCGTGCGAAAAGCTCATGACAATATTAATATAGATTCGGCACGTGTGGTCGTCAAGGCGAATTAATATCTAATATATCTAAGCGCATGACCTTTGACATATCATAATTGCCTGTGCGCAGCCGGGTTTTAAAGGCCATGCATCGGATGGTATGCGGGCAGTTTTGACATTTCGTGGAATATCCACCTTGACGAAATCGCAGGAATGCATGTTGCGCGCTCATCGGGCAGGAGGGGTTTCATGAAGAATTTACTTACATTATCACGTCGCACTTTCCTGGCAGCGTCGGGCGCTTTGGCCGGTGGGGCCGGACTTGCCCACGCTACGGCACAGGGGTCAGGCATTGCCGCAGAGAATCCGGAGCAAATTCCGCTCAAAATAGGTCATCGTGCTGCGAACATGAAGCTGGTCGGAAATTTCGATGTCTTTAAGATCGCCCGCCGGGTCAGGGGTTTGTTGGGGGTGGAATTACAAATCGCTGCTGGACATCCGAACCTGTTTGATCTTGATGCAGTGCGGACGTACAAGAAAGAAGCGAATCGCTGGGGCATGATCATTCCTTCCCTGGCAGGCGTTTGGGTAAAGGGAGGTTCCATTCGCTCGCCCCTCGCTGGGATCGACCTGATGCAATCAATCCGGGCGAGCGAGTTGCTGGGCTCCAGTGTTATGCTTGTAGCCTTTTTTGCCGAGAATGCCCCCAATATGAATGAGGAATCCTCTTATGGGCCGGTGGTGGAATTGTTGCAGAGAGCTGCTCCCTTTGCTGCGGACGTGGGTGTGACCTTGGGTTTGGAAAATTCGCTCAGTCCTGCTGACAACCTTAAGCTTGTCGATTTGATTGACCGTAGAAACGTTAGAGTTTATTACGACGTCCACAACTTTGCTCACTACGGACACGGCGCCGAGGCGATTCCGGGAATCGGGCTGCTGGGGAAGCAACGCATCTGCCAGGTGCACGTCAAGAACGAAGATCGCCTGATCTCGGATCCTGGGCTGATCGATTGGGCGGGGGCGTTCGCGGCCTTCAACGCCATCGAGTACGAGGGCTGGTATGTTTTCGAAACCAGTCATACCTCGGAGGCGCAGATGATCGAAGCCACCGGGAAGAACATCGATTTCCTGAAGAAAAATTGCCGGATGCCGCTTGAATAAAGGGCCAACTTGTCCCAAATTTCCGCGCCCAATGCGTCGAAGCCTTTGGAGGTGAGGGCTGCCACGTGGCACTCGTGGTGGATTGCCTTCCTCCTACTCGTCTCAATGACCGTAAACTTCATGGACCGCTTGGTGCTGGGCTCCGTCGCGCCGATTCTACAGTCGGTGCTTCATTTTTCCAGCACTCAATACGGATACATTGTGTTTGCCTTCACGCTGGGAATGACGTTGGGACAAATTCCCGCCGGGCAACTCATTGACTGGATCGGATTTCGAACCGCGATGCCTGCCCTGTTCGCAGGATGGTCAATTACCAATGCGCTTCAATCGCTGGCGCGAACTGTTGGGTCGTTCAGCGTTCAGCGTTTTGTGATGGGCTCGTTTGAATGCGGCAATTATCCCGCGGGGGTCAAAGCCGTGGGCGAGCTCTTCCCGACTGACCAGAGTGCCTTCGCGCTGGGCATTTTCAACAGCGGCAGCATTCTCGGTTCGGTTATCGCGCCGCCCGTGGTGGTGTTCATCACGCTGCATTTTGGCTGGCGCGCGGCGTTCTTTCTTCCCAGCCTGATTGGATTGCTTTGGCTTCTGCCCTGGATAATGGCTTGTCGGCCTGCCAAAAGTCACTCAGCGGAGCAGGTTGCGCAGCAGGAAAAAATCGGCCTGGGTCATCTGCTTCGGCTTCGGCAGGCATGGGGAGTGGTGCTGATGAGGGCCTTTACGGGGCCGCTCACCACTTTCTATTGGTTCTGGCTGCCACTCTATTTTGTCCGGGGCCGGGGACTGACGCTCGCGTCCATGGCGGGTATGGCCAGCCTGGCTTATTTGCTGGGTGGCGTCGGGCAAGCGGGCGGCGGTTACTTTTCCGGATGGCTCATTCGTCGCGGTTACAGCGTGGACGCGTCTCGCAAGTTCACTTTCGCCCTAGGTGGAGTCATCGCGATCGTCGGCACCTTCCTTGTGCCGCTCGCAAGTTCAGCACGGGCCGCAGATCTTTTGGCCGGCATGGGGATTCTGGGCGCCAATATTATGAGCAACACCATCATTGCGGTTATCACGGATGTTTTCCCGCGTTCCGCTCAGGCGCGCGTAACGAGCCTTTCGGGCGTTGGCGAAGGAGTGATGAATATGGCGATGAGTCTTGGAACGGGTTACCTTGCGGA
>JASHSC010000072.1 GCA_030036915.1 Terriglobia bacterium | reverse complement strand
GCTCCACACTCGCCGAAGTTTGAGCAACAAGGGCGACCATAGAACTGTTCTTCGCGTCATCTTGGCTCCTTGGACTATATAACGGCCATCAGGAACGGTAGGAGAATCAGAATGACTGTGCTGGCACGCTCAAGTTTTTGTACCATAGAAACTGAAAGAGTTTATATCAGTTCGTCGCTCTAGCTTTGACCTAACTATAAACCCAAGGGCTATGGGCCGCTGGTATCGGCGATTTATTGCCGGGCGCAGGGAAATACTTTCAAGTTCCTCTGACCTCCCGCGTGATCCGCGACAGGCGCTTTCAATATGCGCAGTCAGACACTTCATGCGAATGATGTTTGAAGCCAACAAAGTGCTTGCGCTATAGTCTCCAGGGAGGTTTTGGCTGAGAATAAACTTGAGACAATCAACATACTTGCAGGATTCGGGGATTGGCGCGCTACTGGTTGCAGTTCTTGCTGCCGTCGTCGCCATCGGGGAAGGGATGGCACAAAATCCCCAGACCGGCCAGTCTTCGCGAGCCCCCGCAGAGCCAGTTTCCGTCCATTTCACGGACGTGCGCGAACGCGCCGGAATCGATTTCAAGCATGACGCTACGATGAGCGAGGATAAGGAATACCTCGAGACGATGGGTAATGGCGTCGGCTGGATTGACTACGACCAGGACGGGTTGATGGATCTCTACTTCGTCCAATCCGCGGCCACGGAATGGTATAAGCCCAAGAGCCCGCTCCGCTCAGCCTTGTATCACAACAACGGCGACGGAACGTTCACGGACGTTACGGAAAAGGCTGGGGTAGGCGCTGAGGGGCTTTACGGTCAGGGCGTGGCGGTGGGTGATTATGATAACGACGGCTACCCCGACCTGTTGGTGACCGGTTACGAGCACACCATTCTTTATCACAACAACGGCAACGGAACGTTTACCGATGTTACCGCCAAGGCGGGAGTGGCCGACGCAGGAAATTGGTCAACCAGTGCCGGGTGGTTTGATTACGATAAGGACGGGTACCTCGATCTGCTGATCTGCAACTACATCCAGTGGTCACCCCAGAACAATCTTTGGTGCGGTGACCACAAGCCAGGCTATCGCGCCTACTGCCATCCGGACAATTATCACGGCGAGCGCCTGAAGCTCTATCATAACAACCACGACGGGACCTTTACCGACGTCAGCGAAGCGTCGGGTGTGGGCAAGCCGGAAGCCAAGGGCATGGGAGTGGTGCTCGCGGACTTCAATAATGACGGCTGGCCCGACATCATGGTGGCCAACGACACTTGGCCAAATTTTCTTTTTCTCAATAACCACGATGGGACATTTCGCGACGTTTCCTTCGCGTCGGGAGTGGCGGCCAGCGAAGACGGTCGATACGAGGCCGGCATGGGGGTGGACGCCGCCGACGTGGACGGCGATGGCTGGCTTGACGTTTACATCACCCACTTGGATTTTGAGCTCAACCGCCTGTACCGCAACAACCACGACGAAACTTTTGATGATTACACCAACAACTCCGGCCTCGGCAATAAGGCGATTTTTCTCAGCGGGGTCAGCGCCCGAATGTTTGATTACGATAACGACGGCTGGATCGACATCATGCAGACCAATGGGAGCATGCTGGATAACATCGGCTTGTACCACAGCGAAGTCTCTTGGAAGGAGCCCAAGCTGATGTTCCGCAACCTGGGTGGAGGTAAATTCGCAAAGGTCTCAGACCAGTTGGGCGCCGACTTCATGAAGCCCACCGTCGGCCGCGGTACCGCGGTGGCAGACTTCGATAACGACGGCGACCTGGACATTGCCGTCTCCAACAGCAATGACTTACCGCAGTTGCTCCGCAACGACGGCGGCAACGCCAACCACTGGCTGGAAGTGATGCTGGTGGGGGTGAAGTCCAATCGCGACGGTCGAGGTGCAGCCCTGAAACTTACCACGGAGGGATTTGTCGAATACCGCCAGGCTGAAGGTGGAATGAGTTACATGTCGGCCCAGGACCCGCGCATTCATTTCGGGCTGGGGCGGAGAACATCCGTGAGCTCCTTGGAAATCACCTGGCCCAGCGGGACCGTGGACAAGCTCGTCAACGTCCCGATTGATCAGATCATCACAGTGAAGGAAGGCGTGGGAATCGTTCCCAGACGTTTTCCGAAAATCCCATGGAAATGATTCCATAGATCCTTTCCCCGTTCACCAGAAGACTTCCCGGCTCGTGGCGTCGTCGGGAGGAGGTGTGGTCCATCGTTGGGGGAAGTCCGGCGACCAATTCTGAACGTCCTTTCCCTTTGCCTCAGGGGTCATGCCGGATTCCAAGGGCTGGCCAATTGAACGAGAACGAGGTCGGCGGTTCCTACCCCTCAGCCAAACCGGCTAACCTCTTCAGAGTTATTATTTCGTTGCAACGGTATGCCGCAGCTCGGCGTCAGCAATCTCGCAGCGGTTTCACCTGCCGTTCGGCTAGCAGACCTTGAAGTTTGCATCGCGTCGTACACGGCCGCCGATTCCATCCCACGTTGCTTGAAGAAATTTGAAAGCATGCGCACCAGTACACGGTTGTCGTCTGCAAGCAGGACTCTTATTTCGCAACCTCTTCAATAGCAATTCTACCGAGCCCCGTTTTGAGAAGTTCGAGTTCTTTCTCAAGGAACTGTAGTGCAGGTCCTGCGGCTGCTAAATCGCCTTGACGGCTCATTTTTTCAAGACGGAGAGCTACTCCGAAGGCCGGCTTCGCATCGGGCGAAGCCCTGCCCGGAAGTTAGTGCTCTTTTGGGCCATCAAATTCGAATTCTGGGACTCGACATTCTTATGACTATCCCGGTTGTTCATTCGGAAGGTAAAGTGTAATAAGAGCGACGTATATGAGACGCGTACTAGCAGCCGGCGCAGTGGTTTTCTGGGCGTTCGCGTTCGGTGTGGAGATCCGAGGGCAAGGGCCCGCGACCGGCGGCGAGCTTCGGCCGTCGGAGCAAGCCGGACTGACGCTCAAGGTGAACGTCAACATGGTGTTGGTGGAGGTGACCGTCCGGGACAATAAGGGCAGAATTGCCAGTGATCTCAAGCGCGAAGATTTCCGAGTGTTTGAGGATGGCGTGGAGCAGCAAATTACCTATTTCTCGCGTGACGAGTTGCCATTAGCCGTGGCGCTGGTGCTGGACGGCAGCGGCAGCGTAGCGTCCCTGATGGGGGATCTGCACCAAGCCGCCTACGATACCCTCGCGCAGCTCAAGCCTGAGGATCAAATGGCCCTGTATGCCTTCGCCACGCGCCCGGAGCGACTGGTCG
>JASHSC010000071.1 GCA_030036915.1 Terriglobia bacterium | reverse complement strand
CAGAGTATCGTTGGGGGAAGGAACGAAGAGGCACGTTGGAGTTTCGTCGCGTTCCTGTGGAAACAACTGGTTGGAGATTCCCATTTCCACGTTGTAGGCCTCGCCCGCAAACATGATCAGGGACTTGTTCTGGGCCTTCCAACCGAAGCGGGTAATGGTCCCATCATTGGCACTCAGGTTGGCGTTGCCGCTCAGGTGGGCATTGGGGTGTCCGCTGATGCCCAATGCCGTCTTTTCCGTCGCATTGGCCTGCATGTTCGCGAGAATCGCCGAGTCGGAAATCGCCTCAATGAGTCCTGCGCCAAAAGTCGGCGTGGGGATGCGAAAGATGATGTTGGAATTTCCGCCTTGGCCGGTGGCGGGATTCCCTGCCGGAAGAAAATCAGGTTGGGCAATGTTGCATCCCGGTGCGTCGGTACGGCCGGTGATGACGTAAATATCGTGCACACCGCCGTCGTTGGTGCCATTGGGATTCCGCTTGAAACGTGCCTCACGCACGGGGCCATTGGGGATGATGAACCAGGGCACTACGTTTTTCGCGCCGCTGAGTGTGGCGACGGCGATTAAGGGATTCTGCGTCGGGCTCGACCCGCCGGGAGCCGGCTGCGAATGGCAGGACAAGCATTGGTTGGAGTTGAAGCGCGGGCCCAATCCATTGTTGGCGCCGCCCGCCACTACCTCGACCTCCGTGAACCGAGTCGCCCCATCCTGGAAAAACGCCGTTTCATCGGCGGTAAGGTTATTCAGGGGACCGCCGGCCCCGGCCGGGCCTCCCCGCACTCCAGGATCTTTCGCCACCTTGCCTTGTCCGCCAGCGGTCTGAAGCGAAGGAACAAACAGGGCCGCGAAAACGAGCCCGGCAAGGATCTTTACAGCACTTTTCCGTGGAGTATTCATGACGCATCCTCCCAAAATGGAATTTGTGCCGAGGGGCTCCGACTGCCCGGGTAAACAACTCGAGATAAGTATCGTCACTATACATCCAACTGCTTTCCGGCGCAAAAGGATTTGGAAAGGTCGTGTCGTCTCCATTAGGTCACTGTAGCAGGGCTCTAGGAGCACCATCGGCGGTCGATGGACCGCTGCTACAGTAAAGATGACACACTTCCTTCGCTGCTCTTTTCTTGACTTGATGTTGAGCGGGCACCTAGAATTGCTGGTTTGACCCCAGGACGAAATAGATGCCCTTGCGACTCTACAACACGCTCACTCGGCAGCTTGAGGAATTCAAGCCTCTCGTGGGCAACACCGTACGCATATATGGCTGCGGGCCAACGGTCTACGACTACGCGCACATCGGCAACTACCGCACCTTCCTGTTTCAGGATGTCTTGCGCCGTTATCTCAAGTATTCGGGGTACCAGCTTCGTCACGTCATTAATGTGACGGACGTTGATGACAACACCATTCGCAATTCGCAGGCTGCGGGCGTACCTCTGCGCGCTTATACCGACAGATACATCGAAGCCTTCCTGGTCGACCGTCAGCTTCTGAACCTGGAGCAGCCGGAATTCCTGGTTCGCGCCACGGACCATATTCCAGAGATGGTGAAACTCATCCAGGCACTCCTTGACCGCGGCTTTGCTTATGCCAGTGAGGGATCGGTTTATTACAAAGTGGCCGAATTTGCACCCTATGGAAAGCTGACCCACGTTGATTTTTCCGGCATCATGGCGGGCGCGCGCGTGGATTCCGACAAATACGACAAGGAAAACGCGCGCGACTTCGTGCTTTGGAAAGCAGCGAAGGAGGGCGAGCCTTTTTGGGACGCGCCCTTCGGCCCCGGCCGGCCCGGCTGGCACATTGAGTGCTCCGCCATGTCGATGAAATATCTGGGCGAAACCTTTGACATTCACTCGGGCGGCAGCGATCTGATTTTTCCGCATCACGAGAACGAAATCGCACAAAGTGAAGCGGCCACGGGCAAGCTGTTCGTCAACGTGTGGATGCACTCCGAACATTTGATCGTGAATGGCGAGAAGATGTCGAAGTCCCTCGGCAATTTCTATACCCTGCGCGACCTGATTCGCCAGGGCTTCAGGCCCTCGGCGATCCGCTACCTGTTGACCTCTGTCCCACACCGCAAGCCGCTGAATTTCACCTTCGACGGCCTGCACCAGGCACAGCAATCCATCGACCGGCTGCGCAATTTCCGGTTCCGCCTGACCAAGGAAAAATTCCCCGAAGGTGAAACGCCGGCTTTGCAAAACACCGCGCGCGATGCCTCGAGGAAATTTGCGGAGGCACTGGATGACAACCTGAACACCGCGGGAGCGTTGGGCGCGATGTTTGACATGGTGCGCGACGGCAACACCGCCATGGACCACGGCGAGTTCCACGCGGGAGATTGCGCGGCGTTTTTCGACAGCTTGCAGCGGTTCGACCGGATCTTCGCGGTCCTCGAAGATGACGACCACGCCAAGCTGGTGAAGTTGGGCTTCGTCAATCCGCAGGACGGGGGGACGAACGCGAATGCGGCAGCAGGTTTCGGAGCAGGGGGATCGCTCTCCGATGTGGAGATCGAAAAGTTGATTGCGGAGCGTGCCGCCGCCCGCCGTGCAGGCGACTACGCGCGCTCGGACGAGATTCGGGCAAACTTGCAAAAGGCGGGTGTTATACTGGAGGATACGAAAGCGGGAGCGCGTTGGAAGCGGAAGTAACTATGCGAAATGTGCGAATCCATCTTCCGTTGCTGGTCCGGCCCGACCTTTTTGGGGGCGATTAATCCTCACCGCCCGGTGCCAGAGGGCGCAGGGCCTTACGATCTCCTCACTGAAGGATCCTGAAGCCAACGCCAATGCCCCTCAAGGGAGCGGACAGAGAAGACTCCATGGAAACCAAACTGCCCCATATACTGACTCCTCTACCCGGCCCGGAAGCGCAGAAAATCCTGGCGCTCGACAAGCAGTTCGTTTCGCCCTCCTACACGCGCGACTATCCAATGGTGGCCAAGCGCGGTGAGGGCGCCCTCGTCGAGGACGTGGATGGCAATCTGTTTCTGGATTTCGCCGCAGGCATCGCCGTAGTATCCACCGGCCATTGCCACCCGGACATCGTGCGGGTGATTCAAAAGCAGGCCGCGACGCTGATCCACATGTCGGGAACGGATTTTTATTACCCGGCCTTGGCGCAACTCGCGGAAAAGATGGCCCAAATTACGCCGGGGAATTTTCCGAAACGCGTAGCGTTCGGCAACTCCGGCACGGAGGCCATGGAAGCGGCGATGAAGATCGCGCGCTATCACACCAATCGGCACCGGTTCATCGCGTTTCTCGGCGGGTTCCATGGACGAACCTTTGGCTCGCTTTCGCTCACGGCGAGCAAAGCGGTGCAGCGGCGAGGATTCGGCCCGCTTCTGCCGGGCGTGGTTCACGTGCCGTATGCCAATCCCTATCGCTGCCCGCGGGGCCACCCCGAGCCGGAGTGTATGTGTGATTGCGTCTGCTCCGACCGGATCGAGCGGGAACTGTTTAGGACGGCGGTGCCGCCCGAGGAAGTGGCCGCCATCGTGGTGGAGCCGATTCAGGGCGAAGGAGGATATGTCATTCCGCCCCCCACGTTCCTCGACCGTCTGCGGCGGCTGGCCGACAAGCACGGAATTCTGCTGATCTTTGATGAGGTCCAGTGCGGCATGGGCCGGACGGGGAAAATGTGGGCGTGCGACCACACCGGCGTCGTGCCGGACATTCTCGTCACCGCCAAGGGGATTGCCTCCGGACTGCCGCTCGGAGTAACCGTGGCGCGCGCGGAGCTGATGAATTGGGGGCCGGGAGCGCACGCATCGACTTTCGGGGGAAACCCTGTCGCCTGCATGGCGGCACTTGAGACCATCCGCCTGCTCGAGGAGAAATACATCGCTAATGCGGCGCGTCAGGGCGAATACCTGATGGGAAAAATCGCCGATTGGCCCCACAAGCATCGCATGGTCGGCCAGGTGCGCGGCCGCGGCCTCATGATCGGCATCGAATTGGTGAAAAGCCAGGAGACCCGCGAGCCGAATCCGGAAGCGCGCAATCGAGTGATCGAAATTGCGTTCGAGCACGGATTGTTGGTTCTCGGCTGCGGTGAGAGCACCATTCGGCTGATGCCGCCGCTGGTGATTGACCGCGAACAGGCGGATTTTGCGGTGGAGACTTTGGATCGATGCATCTCGGAGTTGGAGAAGTAGCCGGCAGCAGAGAAAGGGCGAAACTGGAAATCGGAAACTCGAAAGTTGTGAGGACGTGGGCAAGTTTCCAATTTCAGGTTTCTAGTTTCAGATTTTCATCATGAGCATTCTCGCGCGGCTCATGTATCGCACGCTGGTGTGGAAGGAACGGCAACGCGCGCGGATTGCCGCTCGCGTCCCTTCACCTGCCGCGAGTGAGACCGAGCATCTGAAAACCGGGGCGCGAGGCGAGACTCTTGCATACTGGTATCTGCGTCAGGCCGGTTACACGATCGTGGCGCGGAACCGTCCGGCGCGCTCGGGCGGCGGGGAGCTCGACTTGGTAGGTTGGGATGGCCCCGTGCTCTCGTTCGTGGAGGTCAAAACGCGCACCACTGATGTTGCGGGGCCCCCGGAGACGGCGGTTTCCAAGGCGAAACAGAAGCGCATCGCCAGGGCCGCCAACGAATATCTTCGACGCTTGCGCCGGAAGCCCGTGAGCTACCGGTTTGACATCGCCAGTGTCACCTGGAACCCTGAGGCGGGGTTTCAGGTTCGGTTGATTAAGGACGCCTTCAAAACTTAGTGCCGGCGCCCCCGGCTTGCAATTCAAGATTGCTGTTATCTGTGGGATATAAGCTGTCGACTTTTTGGAGCAATTACCTTGCCGGAACTTAGAAAAGACGCCATAACTGGCCGGTGGGTTATCATCGCTACCGACCGCGCCAAGCGGCCGTCGGATTTTGTGCGTGACAAGGTAAAAGTCCGCGGCTCGGGCTTTTGTCCCTTTTGTTATGGCAACGAATCGAAAACGCCCCCTGAAATTCTTGCTTATCGCAGCGACGGTAGCGCCCGCAACGCTCCCGGATGGTCGCTGCGCGTGGTGCCGAACAAGTTTCCGGCGCTCGGAATCGAAGGTTCGCTGAATCGCCAGGGCGAAGGGCTCTACGACAAGATGAACGGCATCGGGGCCCACGAGGTGATCATTGAGACGCCTCGGCACGAATTGACTCTGGCTTCCCTGCCGGTGCGCCAAATCGAAGACGTGCTTTGGGCCTTCCGCGACCGCATCCTCGATTTGAAGAAAGACCGCCGATTCAAGTACGTCTTGATTTTCAAGAACCACGGTGATGCTGCGGGCGCTTCGCTGGAGCACACGCATTCGCAACTGATCGCGCTGCCCGTGGTCCCCAAGCGCGTCACCGAGGAGGTGGAGGGCGCGCGCGAGCACTACAACTTCAAGGAGCGCTGCATTTTTTGCGACATTTTGCGGCAGGAAAGTGAAAGCAAAGTTCGCTTGATCGCGGAGAATGACGGGTTTTTGGCGCTCGCTCCCTTTGCCTCGCGCTTCCCCTTCGGAATGTGGATCATTCCCAAAACGCATCAATGCGCGTTCGAGGAATCCCAAAAACGCGAATTTGAGCAACTCGCTCCGCTGCTCAAGGATATGCTGATGCGCCTGGACCGTGTGCTGGAATCCCCGGCTTACAATTACGTCATCCACACCTCCCCCATTTCCGAACCTGCGCAGGATTATTACCACTGGCACTTGGAAATTATGCCCAAACTGACGAAAGTGGCCGGTTTTGAGTGGGGAACGGGCTTCTATATTAATCCGACGCCGCCGGAAGAGGCAGCAAAATTCCTGCGCGAGGCCGCAGCGGCGGCTGGAGCTTAAAAGCCCTGGGAATTCTCGCGATGGACATCGAACTCAAGGTGGAATGTTATTCCGGCTATCGTGCGGACGAACGTCCGCAGCGCTTTGCGTTTCGAAAAACCAAAGGGACGCCGACCTACGAGGTCGAGGAAGTCCTGGACCAGTGGTACGGCGCTGATTATCAATGCTTCCGGGTACGCGCCAATGATGGCAACATTTACGTTCTCCGTCATCAGGCGAGCGAAGACTGCTGGCGTCTCGATTCGTTTCGCCGCGCCTGAGGGAAGGACTTCCCTGACGTCGAAACTCGAGTCCTGCGCTTGTTGTGGCGCTTGCGGGACATCAGAGAGATTTCAGCGCGGGAAATAACGTGACGAGGCTGCTGCTTCCTCATCAAAGCAAAAGGGAGCGGTAGGGCGATATGAAGGGTGAGACCGTAGTCTCTACGGCTTTGGCGGCCCTCGTGCTTCTGGCCGTCCTGGCTATAAAGAGCAAATGGAATCCTGCTGCCTTGTCGGACGCGGCGAGTTCCGCGGAAGAATTCATACTCAACACTGCGGGCATTGGCAACAGCCAGGTGCCCGATATCGCCGGTTATGAACGGCTTAAGGTTTTCCGGCTGGGCGATTACCGCGCCGGCCTTTATCGCGCCACTCCGGCGCCGTTGGCTTTTGCTCCGGGCAGGTTGATTATCTACGACAAATCGGACCAGCCGGTTTTCAAATTGGAAACCTTGGAAGGGTCGCAAGATCCTTGGTCGGCTCTTTTTGATTTCAACGGCCGGAACGGCCAGACCGTTGCCGGGAGCCGGGGACGCCCCAATTACACACGAGATCTGACCGGCAATGGGACTCCGGACATCGTCATCGGGCAATATTCGGGTGGAAGCCATTGTTGCACCGTGGCCACAATTGTGGAACTCGGCAAAAGCAACGTGACCCCAATCGGCCGGATCGACGGAATCGATGGCCTGCCTTTCGAAGGCCTGGAAGTTCGCAGGCTAAAAAAGGGAACACCTTGGCAGTGCATCGCCCATCGACCATACATGACCGCCTGCGGGAACCACTTTGACGCCGCCGATGTGCTGGCCATCTACAATTTTAACGGCGAGCATTTTGAGGATCAGACCAGCAGTTTTGGAGATTATCTCCAGCAAGTTTTGCGCGATGACCTGGCGAAGTGGAAGCAGGAGAAAAATCGCACTATGGATCTTCTTCAAACCCTTGCAGTGGATTACGCCGTGGTCGGCCAGAAGGACTTGGGGAAACAATTCTTCGCATCGAACTTGAATCAACTAATCCCCACTCTTCAAAGTCGCAACGTGGACCCCGGTGCTTGCCTGGAAACACTGGAAAGCCTGGTGGATCGAATTCCTGTGGCAAACGTCCAGATACAGTGAACAGGGTGAGGCAGGACTGAAGGGTCCCGCATCGGTGCTTCACTCGCCGCCTTCACAAACGTCAACTCTTTTTCACGAGTACGAGAATCCAGTCCGCGTAGGTGGGCGTTATGGGCGCGGGCCAGGTGCCGGTGGAGTCTGGCGCGACGTCGCCCAAATCGTGCTCCTCTGCTGACTTTGGATCGAAATAGAAGGCGCGATAGTTCACCCCGCTTTCGAGATTTGTTACTTTGGGCGCATTCCAGGCCGGAGGAATAAAAATCACGCGGACTTCTCCAGGGATTCCCGCTGCGTAAGGCAGAATGTAATTCTCCTTGCTCCAGTGCGGCTCAGTCCAATCCGTGTGCGGGTCGAAGCGCCACCATTCGTAACGCATCAGGAGCCCCTTGTCCAACCCAACATGGGTGGAACCGGGAAGGTCCGCGGCCACGTCCCATGGCACATTGCCCCAGGTGCGGCCGTGCGGCGAAGGCCCGAAAGGCCGCTGGCGGGTGTTCACCTGCCAGATGCCGTTTGCACCATAAGTGTGTCCGCCCGCGCCGTTCAGAATGCATGTCCAGAACATGAAGCGCTGAATCTCCTGCCGGCTCGCTTCCATGATTCCCTCGTAACAGACTTCCCCGGCCAGCACGGGGATGCGCGGCGTCTTCAATTGCGCGCTAGTGATTTTGTCCTCGGTATTGGGAATGCTTTTGCGATCGTTATGGCCGGTTTGGAGCATGTCGAAGTCCAGAACCGCGGGATCCAGCACCTCGCTGCGGCCATTGTGAATCGTCACCGGGTGGTGATAGGGATCGGTGCTGTGCACATACCTGGAAACTTCCGTCCAGCCTTGCTTCTGCGTCTCCACATCCTCTTTGGGAGTTTTCGACAAGTAATAAGGCATGGCGCCCTCGCCGGCCAGGCACCACACCACGGGATACGCTCCCCAGCGCGCGATCAGATATCGCCAGTGCTTCTTGATTCTGGGAATGCCCATGATGGGCAGGAAATATCCCCAGCAGGCGACAATGCAGGGAGTCAGACCGCACTCCACGAGATAGCGAATGCGCAAATCCGCGGCGTCGAAATACGCGGGGTTGATGCGCGCGTACTCGGCCTCCCACGGATATCCTGCTTCGTTCGCGCCACGCGGATCGAAAGGCGGCATGTCCGGATACAATCCGGCGATGATTTGAATGACGGTGAATCCTTTCTTGACGCGGTCGGCGGCCAACTGCTGAAAATCCTCGGGCCAGCGCAAGCGGCTGCACAAGCCCATCCACCAGGTGTCGCCAAGCCAGAAGAAGGGGGTTCCGTCCTCGTGTTGAAAATGTCGTCGGTCGGCGGCCACGCGCATGGGGCCGTGCTTGCGAAGCAGGTTTTCACCTTCATAAGCTGAAACATCCAGCGTGCCTTGATGCCCGTGGAGATCCCCCTGGTCGCTCGCAACGGTGCGGTAAGTGTAGCGGCCCGGGTTCGAGGAAGAAAATCGAATCCGCCAGGTCTGGTCCCCCGCCCAAAACGCCGGAACCGTCTGTTCGCGCCCCTGCGGGTCAGTAAACACAACGTCCAACTCAAGATCGTTAAAGGGATCTGTGTACGCCTTTTCGGAGCTGTATGACCACTCCGTGGCACACCGGGCAATTCCGTAACGCGCGGGATCTTCCGCCTCGACGTTCTTCTTCTCTCTTCCGGTCGCAGGCTTCTTCCCCGCATCCGCCGCAATAGGAACCGATCCGGCCGCCAACGTCACGCCCGCCTTCTCCAGAAAAGACCGCCGGCTGACTTTGCTCATTTCACCCTCTTCGTTTCGGGACTCAAAATGCATTTCGAGCACGTACCCAGACAGGATGGCGATTTTAGCCCGACGAAGACACCGAAGCAAATATCCTCCGGAGCGCAGAACGTATGCGAAACAAGCCCGTCTGAACCTTGCCTCGAACTTCCATAAGGTGTATGTTAGCGGCCGGAGAAAAATGAAAACTTTTAAACTGACGCTTTGTTGGGCCGCACTGCCCTGCCTCTTGTTTTGCGCCACAGGTTGGAGTGCGGATTGGCCGACCTTTGGCCACGATCCTCAACGCTCCGGCTGGGCGGTTGGTGAAGACTCTCTGAACGTTCAGAATGTCGCCGGTCTGAAGCTGCTCTGGAAAATCAATATCAAGAACGAACCACGGTCATTGACGGCGCTCACCGCACCGGTGGTGGCGGAGGGAGTCACCACGCCCACCGGCATTCGCAACCTCGTTTACGTGGCGGGAAGTTCCGACAACCTGAACGCCGTCGATGCGCGCACCGGCGAATTGGTGTGGACCCACAACTTTGATGAGCATGTGCAGCCCAAGAACGCAGGAATGTGGCTCTGCCCCAACAATCTGAATGACACCCCCACCATCGACAAATCCCGCGGGCTGATTTACATCATCGCCTCAGACGGAAGGTTTTACGGAATCGATCTGGGCACGGGCAAGACGCGCACCAGACCTGTAGCGTTCGTGCCCGCGTACTCCAAGGATTGGAGTTTGAATTTTTCCAACGACGTCGTGTACACCTCGATCTCGCAGGGCTGCGGCGGCGCAATTTCCGGAATTTATTCGCTCGACCTCCACCATCCCGACCGCCCGGTGATTCGCGATCTGCTTGTGGAGAAAACTTATGGAGCGGGGATCTGGGGCCGCGGCGGAGTGGCCATTGGGGAGGACGGCCGAATCTACGCTTCCACCGGCGACGGCCCATTCAATCCTGCGGATGGCGATTATGGCAGCACTCTTTTCTCCGCGCACCCCGACGACCTCGAGATTATCGATTACTATTCCCCGCTCAATTTCGCTCAAATCAACAAGTACGACCTGGACATCGCCGCCTCCAGCCTCATCTGGCTCACTTATCACAACTATCGAATAGTGGCAGGCGGAGGCAAAGAAGGCGCGCTCTATATGCTGGACGCGGATTCGCTGGGCTCGGCCGATCACCAGACGCCTCTTTACCGGCAAAAGCTCTCCAATGACGACCTGGAGTTCGAAATGCAGGGCATCTGGGGAGAACTCTCCACCTGGCGAGATGTGAGCGGCGAAACCTGGCTCTACGTCCCCTCGTGGGGACCCGTCTCAAAAGAGGCGCCACACTTTCCGGTAACTCATGGCGCGAACCCACACGGTTGCATCATGGCGTTCAAATTGGCCACCAACCCCGTGACGCAGAAGCCGACACTCGATCCGGTTTGGATATCTGGAGACTTTGATGTTCCCGAGCCTGTCGCCATTGCGAATGGAGTAATCTTCGCACTCGCAACCGGCGAGAATACACAGCAAGCCACCGGCTCGCCGATTATTTTCGTGCCCGGCCGCAAGCTTCTGAGCGACCAGCAGCGAGGCCTGAATACCCACAACGCCGTCCTTTATGCGCTCGATGCCCGAACGGGAAAGGTTCTTTACCAGAGCGGCGACGCGATGACCAGTTGGGTCCACTTCAGTGGGTTGGCGATCGCTGACGGCCGCGTGTACGCCGTCGACCACGATTCAAATCTCTATTGTTTTGGTCTGCCCGATGAGGCGAAGAAGAAGGGGGACGCGGACTAATGCCGTGATTATTGCGGAAACGTGGCGGGCGGCTCGATGTCCTGCCAGCCGGCACCATTGAGCGAACCTAGAAACGCCAGCAGATCGCGCTTGGTTTCTTCATCCATATAGAACGGTGCGAGGCGCGTATCCAGGTGCGGATTGGGCAATCCGCCCTTGGCATAAATCTGAAGAACATCGAAAAGAGTTTTTGCGCTGCCGTCGTGCATGTAAGGCGCGCGGCTGGCGAGGTCGCGCAGCGTGGGCACCTTGAATCGCCCGGTGTCACCGCGCTTGTGAGTTACGTCTTCACGGCCGGGATCAGGATTCGGGCGGTCTGTCCCCACGCCGATATTGGCGAATTTCTCATCCGAAAAGTTTGGCCCCGAATGGCATTCCGCGCATTCGCCCTTCCTTTCGAAGAAATCCAGGCCATCCTTCTGTTGCTTCGTGAGCGCTGATTTGTCACCAGCCCGATAGCGATCGTACGCGGAGTTCCCGGAGACAATCGTCCGCTCGAAAGTGGCAATCGCCCTGGCAATCCGATCGAACGTCACGGCGTTGTCGCCAAAGGCCGCGGCGAAAAGCGGTCCATAGCCTTTGATGGCGCCAATCCTCCGCACCACGCCCTCGGTGGTCATCCCCATTTCATCGGGGTTGGTGATGGGGGAAACGATTTGCGCCTCGAGCGTGGGGGCACGGCCGTCCCAGAATTGTGATTTACCCCAGGCGCGATTGATGAGGGTCGGCGCGCGGCGAGCCCCCCGCTTGCCATCCACGCCCACAGAGAATGCCCCGCTGCCCGCAAAGGCGTGGGACGGCTCGTGGCAAAACGCGCAGGAAACCGCGTTATTCGCGGAAAGCCGCCCATCGAAAAAAAGGATCTTGCCCAGCTCGGCGCGCGCGGGTGAGTAAGGGTTATCTTCCGGCCATGGAATCGGAGGCAGGCCTGGAGGGGGTGAGTAGTCCAACGGCCCGGCCAAGCCCGGCGAAAGACCGGCTAGCGCAACCAGCAGCGCGATTCCAGGCAGGCGACTCAATCATTCCTCCCCAGGCGCGGGATTCGATCTCAGGATTCGCGGCACGCGCGGCGTGATGAATCGGAACCGGTGACCGATGATCATCTTCAGAATGAAATGGTCGGTGCTCCGCGTCGCTCCCCAGCCCGCGCCCAGGTTGAACTCCCAATTGGGTCCGAAATCGTAGTCAATGGCGGGAAAAAACTGCTGTTGTTGCTCGTAGAGAGGATCGAAGCCAGTGACGGGGCCGAGAGAGCCGTAATACTCAAAGCCCGCGCTGAACTTTCGCGTGAGTGAATATGCTACTTTGAAATTGGGAGAAAAGCCCAGGCCCTCCGGCACGCTCGGCCCGTGGAACGACCGCTCGAGCGCGGGATTGAAGGCCACGTACCATGACTTCCAGTCCTTGTCGATGATGGGGCGAATCTCCCACGTCCACGTGTCGGCCGAGAAAATTGGCCGTTGATAACCGATTTCGGTGGAAATGCTGACGCCCACGGGCCAATTCCAACTGTCGGGCACTCGCACGCGCGGTCGGATGTGGTCGCCCACCCACTTGTACCCCTGATTGGGCCCGTAGCTGGTGAAGATGTAGAGTCCCGTCTCAAACCAGCTTGTCCAGCCCTGGGTAATCTCCACCGTTTCGTGAAGCTGGTGTTGATCGGGGAGCACACCTTGATTGACGGTCTTGAATCCCTCAAAGGTGAAATTGCTATGCAGCTCCACCATGGTGCGGCCGGGCGCAACCGTGTCGGAGCCGTACACCTGGATTTCGTAATTCCCTTGCGCGCGAAGTCCCCCAGGGGCAATGCAGATCAAAATGACGCATGGCATGAACTTCAAAATGGCGGGCACCTCGCGGGAACGCCAAAGCGAATCCGCCCACTATTCTACAGCGCTCTCCGCCTATTCAGATTCTCCGCCGCGCCCTCACATGGAACACGATGATGGTGTCGAACTACCGAATTTTTCCCCGTGCCGCAATTTTCCAGCAACCCACCGCTTCACCCTGGCGCAGGGTCACAATTTCATCGTGCATATTCACCGCGACGCACACGTGATTGGGGATGATGGTCACGACTTCTCCGACGTAGAACTTGTGCTGTGAAGGCGTGGTATCCACCAGGCCGTGCTCTTCATTCAGCTTGACGATGGGCGCGTCGGGAGCTTCCACAATGTATCCGTAACCGAACTTTGGTCCGGCGTTCAACAGGTCGGAAGTCAGCGTCTTGGAGCCGGAATCGAGAATGGCGCGGCCGGGAACAGCGGTGGAGACAACAGTCGCCACCACACGCGCGGCGCAATCCTCCAATCGGCATGCGCCTTGATAGTAAGTGTTCAAGTCGTTGTACACATAAGTGCCGGGGCGAATTTCCGTAAGCCCCGGAATCAGGTGAGCAAATTCGAGCGATGGCGTTGAGCCGCCCGAGACGATTTCCACCGGCACGTTCTCGACACGAAGCGCCGCAAGGGCCCCCGCAACGCGCAGGGCCACGCGCTCGGCTTCGGCGCGGCGCTCCTCCGGCGTTCCCCAAACGTTGCCGAAATAGCTCATGACGCCGCGAAACTTCAATCCAGGGAGTTTCTCGATCGTTTTTGCCAAAGCCACAACAGCGGGACCCAGCTCGACTCCGCAGCGGCGGCCGCCCGCGTCAAATTCCACCAGCACGCCGAGGGTGGCGCCCTGGGAAGAGGCGGCTTCGGATAGTTCGTGCGCGGCAGCTTCCGAATCGATGGAGATCATGATGCGCCGCGCTCGGGCGAGCGCCGCGAGCCGGCGAAGCTTTTCCTGCCCCATGATGGGATATGCAACCAGAATGTCATCGAGCCCGGCGCCGGCCATCACTTCCGCTTCACCCACTTTCGCCACCGTCAGACCAACCGCCCCCAGGGCCAACTGCCGGCGCGCGACCTCCACCGTCTTGTGTGTCTTGGTGTGCGGGCGCAGTCCCACCCCCTGCTCGCGGCACACGTCCGCCACTCGTTGGAGATTCCGCTCCAACACATCAAGATCAACCGTCAGCACGGGAGTAGAAAGTTCTTGCGCCAGCATGCAACCCTCATCTTACGTTTTGCGCCGCTTCTTGAGGCGCGCGATGCAATCAACTTCAATCTTGATTTTGGGCAACTGCACGCCAACCGTGGTGCGGGCCGGCTGGTTTTCCGGAAAAAACTCCTTGTACACTTGATTCATTGCCGCAAAATCCCCGAGGTCCGCGAGAAATACGCCCACGCGAACGACCTCTTTGAGCGAGCTTCCCGCCGCCTCCAGAATCGCCCGAATGTTCTGGAGCGTCCTGCGGGTCTCCGATTGAATATCTCCGTACTCAAACTCGTTGGTGAGTGGATTGATGCACCCTTGCCCGGCGACGAAAACAAAACCGTCCGCGATGATGGCCTGCGAATAGACGCCTTTGGGTTGGGGAGCATCCGAAGTGCGGACCACTTTGCGCATGAGGTTACCTCGCGTGGAATCATAAAATTTTGGTTCTCTTCAAAGTCACTCAGTATAATGACCCACCCTTGATTGGTAAAGGCCGCTCCGGGTGGGAAACTCTATTGTCGCAAGGCCAGGCGCGTTTTTGGGAATTTCATGGCTACGTCCCAACTCCCATCACGTTCAGCTTCCCCAGGTCCAGGCGCGGAACCTCAAGCTTCCGCACAGCTCCAGCGCGCCATCGGAAGCCTAAGCGCCACAGCCATCGTGGTGGGGACAATCATCGGGTCCGGAATCTTTCTGGTCCCGCACGATGTGGCGCTCGAAGTGGGCTCCGTATCCGCCGTAACCCTGGTCTGGGTGGCCGGCGGAGCCTTGGCGCTGGCCGGGTCGCTGTCGCTTGCCGAACTCGGCGCGGCGACTCCGGAAGCGGGCGGCATCTACATCTATTTGCGCGATGCATATGGCAGGCTGCCGGCTTTTTTGTACGGCTGGGCGGCATTGCTCGTGACCGACACCGGCGGTGTCGCAACCCTCGCAGTCGCGTTCAGCATTTACTGCTCCACTTTCTTCCCGCTCACTCCCCTCGAGCGCAAACTCGTGGCGAGCGCACTGATTGCCGTGCTGACCGGCGTGAATATCGCGGGCGTTCGCCGCGCCTCCGCTGTGCAGGTGGTCTTCACACTGGCGAAACTGGCGGGCGTGGCGATCATCGTGGGCCTGGCATTTTTCGCCCGCCATTTGACCCCCGTTGCGCCGCCCATAAATTACTCGTCCCCGCAGACCACGCTGAGTTCCTTCGGCATCGCGTTGATCGGAGTCCTGTGGGCGTATCACGGATGGCACCACCTCGCCAACGCGGCCGGCGAGGTGAAGAGTCCCGGCAAAACCTTGCCACGAAGTTTTCTGCTGGGCGCGCTGATCGTTATTGCCGCTTATCTCTGGGCCAACTTCGCCTATCTCCGAGTGTTGTCTTTGCCCGTCATCGCGCAGGACGCCTACCAGCGCGTGGCGGCGAAGGCCATGGAAATCCTCTGGGGCCCGAAAGGCGCGGC
>JASHSC010000070.1 GCA_030036915.1 Terriglobia bacterium | reverse complement strand
GCGAATTCGCGGGATTTTCGGCGTGAGGGCATGGGCTAATGACCGGTGAACTTGGGCGGCCGCTTTTCCAGAAACGCTCGCGTGCCCTCTTTCATGTCGTCAGTGGTGCAGCAGAGCCCGAAGAGCGTCGCTTCCAGTATCTGGCCTTCGGTTGCGATCATCTCCATCCCATGATTCACGGCTTCCAGCGCGAACTTGATGGCCAGCGGTGCGTTGGCAATGATCTTCTGCGCCAACTTCTCCGCTGCCGCCGGCAATTCCGCCGCGGGCACGACCTGATTCACCAGACCGAGGCGATGGGCCTCCGCCGCGGGCACGGACTCGCCGGTCAAGATCAACTCCAGCGCGCGGGACTTCCCGATCAGGCGCGGCAGGCGCTGCGAGCCAGCATAGCCGGGAATCAATCCGAGCTTCACCTCCGGCTGCCCCAGGCGCGCCGTCTCCGCCGCGACGCGCAGCGTGCAGGCCATGGCCAGCTCGCAACCTCCGCCCAGCGCGAACCCATTGATGGCCGCGATCACCGGTTTGCCGAGATTCTCAATCAAGTAGAACACCCGCTGTCCGAACTGCGCCATCGTTTTCCCTTCAACGGGAGCCTGACGCGCCAATTCGTTGATGTCCGCTCCCGCCACGAAGGCCTTCTCGCCGCTTCCGGTAAGAATCACCACGCGCACTTCGTCGTCCGTGTGAAGATTCTTAAAGCAGTCGAGCAATTCCGTCATCACCTGGTGGTTCAGGGCATTCAGCTTTTCGGGACGGTTGATGGTGACGTATGCGATGGCGTTGCGCTTCTCGCAGAGCAGCGTTTGATAGGCCATATCGATTCCCTACGCTTCCAGTTTGCGATTCACCCGCGGACGCTTGGGGTCGCTGTAATCGTAAAACCCCATCCCCGTCTTGCGCCCAAACCATCCGGCCAGCACCATGCGCTTCATCAAGGGCGGCGGAGCGAATCGCCTCTCGCGAAATTCCGTGTAGAGAATCTTGGCGATGTAATAGGTGGTGTCAATCCCCACCAGATCGAGCAGGGTGAAAGGGCCCATGGGATAGTTGCACCCAAGCTTCATGCCGCGGTCGATATCCTCGATGGTCCCCACGCCTTCTTCCAAGGCGCGAATGGCATCGAGGAGATAAGGCACCAGCAGGCGATTCACGATAAAGCCCGCGCGATCGGTGGTGAGAATCGCGGTCTTTCCCAGTTTGCGCGCAAATTCCAGCGCCGCATCAACCGCCGCGGGCTCGGTGACCAGCGTCTTCACCACTTCCACGAGTTGCATGAGCGGAACAGGATTGAAGAAGTGCAGGCCCAGGAATTGCGGCGCGCGGCCGGTGGCGGTCATCAACTCCGTAATGCTGAGCGAAGAGGTGTTGCTGGCCAGAAGCGCGCCGGGCTTCGCGACTTTGTCGAGTTCGGCAAAAAGCTCGCGCTTGCGGTCAAGGTTTTCAATAATGGCCTCAATCACCAGGTCGCAGTCCGCCAGATCCTCCAGGCGCAGCGTAGGCTGAAGGCGCGAAATCGCCGCGGTCTTCTGCTCCGCGCTTAAAGTTCCCTTCTCCACAAACTTGCCGAGCGACTTCTCGATCCCCGAGATGCCCTTGTCGATCAAGGGTTGCGCCACTTCGCGCACGCGGGTGGGGAATCCCGCCATCGCGCACACCTGGGCGATGCCGGAGCCCATCAATCCGCAACCCACCACGCCGACCTTTTCAATGATCATGAGCCGGGCCTCGCGAAAACGCCGGAGGGAATTGGCGATCGTGGGAAGGAGATGGGGTTAGCGAAGGGCGAGCATGACATGGCCGGTCCCAAATCAACCTGCAAACTTGGAAATCAAGAGGCGCTTGGCGCCTTCTTTGCGGGCGCGGTCGAGGGAAACCTCCAGCCGGTTGATCACCTCGGTGACGCCGTCCACCACATCAAAGTTCTGCCCCAGCGGGACGTCGCAAACCGCCGCGCAGAAGCCCATTCCCTCCGACCCATTCATGCGGATTTGCGCGAGCGCGCGCCGCACTTTCTCCACCGCCAGTCCGGCCTGCGGCAGCGCCGTATCCGGAAACACCATGACCACCGAAAGCGGGCTATAGCGAATCGAGATGTCATTCTGGCGCAGTGCAGGCGTGAGGGCCTTGCCGACTTGCTGCACGAACTTCTGGACGCCGGCGTCGCCCAGGGATTTCAGCAGGGTGTTGGGATTTTCCGGCTCCATCAGGCAGACCGAGAGCGGTTGCGACTGATCCTTGGAGCGCCGGGCTTCCGAGAGCAGGCACTCGAGATAGGCGCTGCGCGGCAGCAGCCCCGTTTCCGGATCGGTGCCGGCGATCGAGCGCACCAGCCGGCGCAGCTTGGTGTTGTTGTTGGCGATCACCACCTGCGCGCCGATGGATTTCAGCAGCACATTCTCGCTCTGCGACCAGGTGCGCTGCACATCGCACTGTTCGAGAAGCACCAACCCCACGCCCGCGTCCTTGTCCAGCAAGGGCAGCGCCTGCATTGAGCGAATGCCGAGCTTTTGAACCTCCGCGCTGACGGGCGCGAGCACGGCGGCCTGGGTGACATCGTCCACCGACCAGCCGTCGGGGCTGGAAGTGGCCTGCCCCATGAAGAAGGCGTAAAGCTTCAGCACGGCGTTCGGGTCAGAGGGTGAAGCTTGCGGCGAGCAATATTCCGCTACCAGCGTGGGCTGCTGGTCCGCCGTCCCGAGCGCTCCCCAGCAGCGGCTGGCGTTCATCGCGCGCCCGACCTCATTCACGGCCACTTGCAGCACGCCCTGCGGAGTGGCCTCACGATTGATGCTGGCGACGATGTGCGGAATCTTGCGCAAATCCTCGAGCGATTGCAGCGGAATGCCGGGAACGGTGGTATCGGTCCGCACGCCGGAAGCCGTGGAGGGCGGCGCCTGGTATTTAGGCGTGTATCCCGCCGCTTCAAAGAGGTCGCGGACGCGCTGGTTTTTCTCGTGCGACCCGGGGTAGAAGCGGTCGATCTTCTCCAAGGCCTCGTGCAGCTTGGTCCCGAGTTGATACTGGTGGTACATCTCCCCTTCGACGAGAAGATCGTCCAGGGGCTCGGCCTTATCCAACAGCGCCGCGGCCGCTGGTCCGGGCGCCGGCGCCGCGCGTCCGGAAGCGGGCGGCTGCAAGCGCGTTTGGAGGTTCTTGTACCAGGATGTATCGATGTGCCCTTCCAGATTTACCAGGCGGTCGTAGTGGCCCTCACCGTAAGGGTCAACGTCGATGATTCGTTCTAACACGTCGCCGGCCTTGCGGTAATTCTCACTGGCCAGATAGAGGTTGAACAATCGCGAGAGAGAGCGCCGCAGCCCGTCCTCATTGTTCGTTTCGTTGTAGAGGTTGCAGAGAGTATCCAGCACTTCCAGGTTCGATTCGTCAGTCTCGTAGACCTTCTCCATGAGCTTCACGAAATCGGTCCGCTTCCCCTGGCGGGAAAGCATTTCCTTG
>JASHSC010000069.1 GCA_030036915.1 Terriglobia bacterium | reverse complement strand
TTTCTGGGCTTCGCTCATTGTTTCCACCACAATGATGCGCAATGAGACCTTGTCCGAAGGTTCGGCTTGTGCAGCCGGGCCGGCAGATTCCGATAAGAGTGCCTGACAGGGAAGGGCGATGACGCTCCCCATTGCGAGCGCCCCTTTGGAAAAGAGTGCGCGCCGGCTTAGCACGTTGAAGATTTTAGATGGCATTGTTACGCCGTCCCAGCTCAGCCGTGCGGGGAGTGGAAACATCAAAGAATAACCAAGAGGTCTCGTTGCTGAGTGTATGACTTTCCGTCATGGTCGGCAATCGAAAAACAACTTGGACACCGTCGGCCCCACCGTTGTATGAGCACCATCGCTTCCAATTTTTCAAGCACCGGCGCGAGGTTATCCAAGTCCAGCGTAGTCCGATGTTGGGCAGGGCAACCGCGATGGCGGCTGGGTCACCAGCCACGGAAAGGCCTCAGCGATCTCGGAGCTCCCCGGCGTCACTATGCCCTAATCCTAAATTTATCTTTCCTCACGCCGGATTCCTTTCGATGGATCCTACGCACTTGGAGATACCGCTGAAGTGGTTGCAGAAGAATCTACTTGTTCGTCCAACTGCCGTTCCAGATCAGATACCGGCCGTTACCGTAACTGAGGGATGGCTGCCCGAATGCCGACGTAGCATAGGCCAAGGTTCGATAACCACGGTACTCCGAGGAGAATGGGCTCAAGGTTGTCGTGAGATTAGCGAATCGCGGATCGCTATCATCCGCTACATGTGTACCTTCGTGAGCGGCATTGATAGCTAGATCGAACGAGCCACTGCTTGGATCCCACGGATTCTTGCTCGGATCAAGCGCGATCGTGAAGTCTAAATTGCCCGCACTATCAACCGAAAGAGCAGTATTCCCTGCGGCACCGTCAGCGTTCGTTCCAAACTTAACATCGACATTATTTCCATCGTTCTCAGTTCCAAGTGCTTGCAAGGATGCCTGCAATGCCGTCTTTTGAGCTCCGTCCTTGAGCCCGTTGACCGCTGATGTTAAAGCGCTGATTGCATTCTTGAGGTTCTTAGCATTCTGGGCGAACGCCTTATTACATTTCTTGGCATCAGAAGCACAAGTGTTTACCAGGTTGTATAATCCTATCGGGTCAGTAACAATCAACGGACTATTCAACGCATAGCTATATCGATTCCACGTCTGCGGATTTTCGGGACGGCCGCTGTTTAGTAACGGATCGGGGCTCAAGAACCTGCCCATAGAGGAGGCATAGTATCTCGCCCCGAAGTAGTCGTTTCCGGATTCGGAGTCTCGTTCTTTGCCGGTGAAGAAATTGTGGCTCATGGAGAAACAGCCGCCGGAGACGGCATTGTCACCAAACGGCTGACTGGTGGCGGTGCCGCAGAGGTTGCCGTACACGTCGGTGCGGGCGCGCTCGGTGCCCAGCCAGTCGGCTTGGGTGAAATACGTCGTGCCGTTGGTGTAGGTTCCCACATGCCGCCCGCGTAAATCTCGTCTCGCAGCCAGGTGGAATTCGGGTAGGGTCCGTAGGCGGAGACAAGTTCCCCTTCGGGATCGTAGACGTACTCCTCGCTTACCGTATTGCCTACAGCCTTGGCGACGCGCTGCCCCTCGCCATTGTAGAAATACGTCGTGGTCGTACCCATGCAGGTGGCCGTGGTGATCCTCTCCTCGCCATCGTAAGTATAGGAACAATTTCCATCAGAGAGCAAATTGCCCGCCGCCCGCCGTAAGCAGTTTTTGCGCGCAGATGTGAGCCGATACACGTTTACCGGCCTCAACCCTCAGGATAATCCGCTCGTTATCATCTTCCGCCAGAATTCCGATGTCTACGCGCTCGACTTTGCGCCGAAGTGAGCCACTACGCGATCGCCGGCGGCGTGCTGATAACCTCTTCGGCACCTGAGCATGGAACAGGTTACATGAAATTTTTCCTATGGTAGGCCGAGAGGATGGTCGCTTTCGTGGAGTCAAGTCCCAAACTCAAGCGTTCGCGTCGCGCGTTGTCCATCTCGCGATGCAGAGCAGTGACCCATTCGGCACTCTCCGGAACAACAGTCTCGCTGCCGACCGGGCATTTGCTGAATATCTGGGCAATCACTACAAGCAATTCGCCAACTTTAGTTGCTTAATGGCAATGACTTCAGAACCTGGCAGAATACTGAGGATGATGCAGCGGTGCGAGCTGACGCACAGGGAATTAAGAACGCCGCACTGGACACACGCGCAATAATTCCGCAGAATACAGAGGCTTGGAAGTATGAGACCGCGCCGGGCCTATTATCGGGACTATTGTGGATTACAAAATGATGTGAAAATATTTCTGTAGTGGCGGTCTGCGACCCTCGTTTTCGGCGCTCACAGGGCGCCGCTACAATTCCTACCGTCAGTTCATTTCGTAATTCTTGGTAAGAGTTAAAGAGCACACCTTGGGACTTTCTTCACACCTTGCCTGAAGGAGAGGATCAATGCCCGTAACAATTACCTGGCATGACATCGCGTTTCGTTTGGCGCTCTCGGCTTTGGCGGGAGGACTACTGGGCCTGGACCGCGGGGAGCATGGCCGTGCGGCCGGATTCCGAACCACCATCCTGGTATGTTTGGCGGCCGCAATCGCCATGATTCAAGCCAATCTGCTCATGGCTTCGAATGGGAAGCCCTCAGACTCCTTTGTAACGCTCGATCTGATGCGCTTGCCCCTCGGCATCTTGACCGGCGTTGGCTTTATAGGTGCCGGAGCCATTCTGCGTCGCGATAATCTCGTTCTGGGGGTTACAACTGCCGCCACACTCTGGTTCGTTACGGTCATTGGTCTGTGCTTTGGGGGCGGGCAGGTCGGATTGGGATTGGCAGCATTTGCCCTTGGAATGTTCGCGCTCTCCGGGCTGCGGAGGCTTGACTACAGCGTGATCCAGGAAAGGCACGGGACGCTGCTCTTAACCACGGAACACGATGAACCTCGGCAGGAAGAGATTCGGGCCACGGCTCGAAAAGCCGGCTACCGGGTTAATTTATTGTCCGTCGCTTACATTAGCGAAACTCGGCGGCGCGAAATGCAATTCAGATTGGGTTGGCGCGGAAGCGAGATTTCAGAAACCCCGCCCTTTCTGCGTGACCTGATGACCGATTCGCGCGTCGTGGCCGCGCAATGGAAGATCTCGTAGAACCGGTGGGATAACTGATTGTTTCTGAAATCGTGAAGACTCAAAAAGAAAGCGTTTGCCCTCTTCGTCTCCGCCGCACACTATCCCTAGTCGTGTGCAGATCCGCGTTGTGCCTGTTCATTGCCGCCCTCTTCATGCTCCCCCCGGTCCTGGCGTGGACTACCGGCGTTCCCCAAAATCCGGGCAGCGATAATTCCCAGGATCTGGTGACTGCCGTCAAGCGCCTGGAAAGAAAACTGGGCTTCCGGCGGACGAAAAGCTTCAAGAAGCAAACGACGGAAAGCGCGGTCTCCTACCGCTGTTACTTTACCGGCAAATTTGAGCTTCCTGAGTCCTATGAAAAACTCCAGCTCATCGCAGGAACGAATGCCGGCTGCCCGCTGGATGAACACAAATACGACGTCTTCTTTTATCCCCTGGAGGCCGTGGGCAATGGCCAATCTCCACTTTCCGCTTCTCTCGCCAACGAGTCGGTGGAGCGCTTTCTCGTGGTCGTACCCCACGAGGATTTCCATTCGAGCAAGGAGTTGAAAAATTTGCCGGCGGAATTCGGCGAGGCCTCCGCCACTTTGGCGGGCTTCCTGACCGGTGCGGAAGTGGCTCGCGAAAAATTCGGCGAGAATTCCCAGGTTTATCTGAACCTGCAACGCGAGCCGGAGATTTTCGACCGCAAGGCGGAAATTGTGAATCGCTCTTTCGCCCGCTTGCGCCAGTTATACATCAATTTTCACGCCGGGCGAATCTCGGAGAGCGATGCAATGGCCCAAAAGCAGCAAGCCTTTGACGAACTAAAGCAGGAATGCACGGCCATCACGCCCGAATCCAAGTCCTTCAACCGCTGCCCGGCGGTCCTCAACAACGCGGGGCTGGCGTTTGATGAGACCTACACGAAGTATTATCCCCTCATGTACCAGATTTATCTTGCCAGGGACCGCGCGTTAAAACCCACGCTGGACGCGCTGCAAACCGCCTTGAGCGCCAGGAACGAAGATGAAGCTTTGGATAATCTGCGGAAGCTGGCAAAGAGCGGTGGGAATTGAAGGCGAGTTCATCAGCAGGGGGCTGGATGCCACGAGAAACCATACCCTCTCCGCATGTTTCCCTGTCCCTATGGTTTCCCGGAATTCGGCATCTGCGATTCGGAATCGTGCAGGGGGGCTGGGGCAGGTCGGTGCCCGTCCGGGATGTCTGGCTACGCTGCCGTACCGTTAGTCGCGTCAAGTGATCGAAGGCCGCATACAATTCTGACTACCGCCACACGCGGGGGGACGCCCCTCTTTCCGTGAGTAAACGGGAATCTCCGTTTCCCCTTGACTTGTACCTTTCATGCATGTCCCCGCATTTTCTAAAGGCGACTACGGCTCCGGCTCATTGGTTGGCTACTCCCGATACGATTCGAACGGTACATCGGATTGCCGTCGCTGTAGAACCTACGAGTCGGTCGGAGATAGAATTCGTTTGACGTCGAATCAACAGGTTCCGAACCTCGCATCATTCGTAACTTATTGGTTCTGCTTTCGACGTTGCTTAACTCCGACTGACTCCTAGAATAGAAACTTTAACGCAAATTGAATTTCCCTCGCCGGCGCCGCACTAGTTATTTCCATGAAAGTTGGGGTGGACACATCCGTTCCCTCGGTACCTCCCAGTTCGGCAGAGGAGCCGTAGGAAGTACCGCCCGGAGGCGTAAAGTTCACACGATTCAGAAGGTTCAAAAACTCCGCCCGGAACTGAAGCGTCTTCGACTCGGTCAGTTTGAAATTTTTGTACAGCGAAAAATCCCAATCCAGGTAATCTGGTCCCCGGAGAGAATTTCTTGCGGCATCACCGAAAGTATACGCTGGAGGTACCGTGAAGCATGCAGGATTGTACCAATGCTGTGGGTCTTGCTGGAATCCAGAGGGTACCAACTGACAACCTGCCACAAGATTAGCCCGATCGGTTTCCCCAGCGTTGGCATTGTCAAAATTCAGGTATACGCCGAAGGGTGCCCCGCTGTAAGCGCTCAGGATGCCGCCGAGGTTCCAGCTTCCGATTAAGGTGTCTAAGCCTCGGCTTACCCCACTCGCGAAGCGCATCCCGCGCCCAAACGGCAATTGGTAGGCGTAACTAAAACTTAAGATGTGGGGGAAGTTGTAGTCGCAGACACCGTATTCCGCCCTCAGGTCGTATGTGTTTTGCGGATGAGTGACGTAATCTCCGGAATACTCATCCAAGCATTTTGAATACGTATACGATGTGAGAAGGGTAAGACCCTGTGAAAACCGCTTCTCAAGCCTAGCTTGGAGACCGTTGTAATTGGCGGGAAATATATTATAGTTAGCTTGGATCACGCCCGAGAGAAACGGGAACGGTTCTCCACCCGGAATAGCATTGGGTCCCATCGCGCTGGGGAGGGGCTGATTATAGCCAACGTCCCCCCACAAATCGCGGTCTTGCGAGCCGACGTAATTCACCGACAACGTCATGTTGTTGGTGATCTGGTGTTCCACGCCGATGTTGTATTCCATGGCATAAGGGATTTTGCCATTTGGCTCCGTAGCCCGGTTGAGGACAACGGTACTGGTATTGAGGGGAGGCTGATAGATAGCCAACGAAGGCGGATTACTGAACGTTATTGAGGAGGAGGAGATAATCCCTCGATTTAGACTTGAAAGAGCGGTTGTCCCGCCGAAGGGCCACCCCGCTCGCGAGTCTTGCGCCTCCATATTGAAGAAGCTGTGATCGTCAAAGATCGCGAATGCTCCGCGAAGCACCGTACGCGGCCGCACCGAGTAAGCAAACCCGAAGCGAGGCTGCCAACCATTCTCTCTTGGATCAAACAGCGTAGTGCGAGCGTTGGGAGTTGGCCAGGTAAGAGGAGTGGGGTTGGTAGCGGTTGGCTGCAAGACGTAGGAAACCGGCATCAGCAAACAAGCTTCCTCAACGGCCTCAATCTGTTGCGTGCTTGTATAGGTCCCCATCGGGCAATTTGTGTTCCACATCGTGAAGTCATTATCGAGATAATGCGGCGGGGTTTCAATGTCCCATCGCAAGCCAAATTGAAAACTCAGCTTCTTCGTGGCTTGCCACTTATCTTGCACGTACGCCCCCAACCAGTTTGAGGTGAGATTCGCGGCGGTGAGGCCGAAGTTTGCACTCAGACTCGAGGGTAAGTTCAAAAGCATGCTGGCGAGTCCATCACCCGTGCTCGAGACATTCGTGCTCGCCCCGTAGATTCCGCTGGATGGATATTGATCAAAACCCCAGCTTGTGCTCCATCCATTAGTGTAGTCATGAATGCGCATGTACAACAGGCCGACGCCAAACGTATGCGATCCATGAACCTTCTGAATATCCGCGGTAAATTCGTGGGTTCGCCCCGGCCCCAGCGGAACGTTACCTTGCTGTGTGCCGGTTAGGCGGGGTGCGAGACTGATAAGCGGGACCTCGTCAAAAGCCTTCTGAATCTCCTGAACAGGAGCTTGGCCAGTGGCGTTGAGAAGCGTGAGTCCGGCAGGCAGGTCATAGCGCCCGAGGTCTTCATAGCTGTAACCAAAGTGAAAGCTTGCGATTAGCGTGGGACTGAAAAGATGGGTATAAGCCAGTGAGACCAGTCGGGCAGGATCGAAATTAATTTGAGCTCCAATCAGCAAAGCGTAAGGTTGAAGCGTCCTGGGTTGACTAAAGTAGAACTTTCCACTCAGCATATCATTGTTGGCAAAAGTGTGGTCTAAGCCCGCACCAAATTCGTCCGAGGTGGTATCTTCGTCGCTGACCGTCGTGAAGTTGGGGAAGTGATTTCCCTGGGGACCGTAATTAGCAGCCGGGTAAAAGGCCTGCAGATAGGTTAACGCTTGGGCGGGCACCAAGGTCCCGGGAATGACGTTGCCCGAAAAGGGATCCCGCACGATTCCAGAACTCGTCGCCGTCAAACCCGTTACAGGGTCAACTTGCCCGGCCGTCACATTACGGCCACTATATGGATTATAGATGGCACCTACCATGACAGGTCGACCTAAATCATCGACCAATGGCTGTCCATTTGCAGTGGCTTGCGCACCGGTGAGTAAGTCAGAGAAATTGCCACTTAATTCGGAGGCCGTAGGCACGTTTGAAAATTCTGTAAAACCTTGTGAATAGCGATAGCCCTCCCAGTAGCCGAAAAAGTAGGTGTGCTTTTTTCTGCCATCATAGCCGGGAAGCATCACAGGGCCGCCAATCGTCAATCCATATTGATTCTGCCGGTATTCGGGTTTCTCTTCGTTCGCAAAATTGTCAAAGAAATTGGCCGCATCCAACGCCGAATTCCGCAAAAACTCCCAGGCATCGCCGTGGATTTTGGAACCTCCAGACTTCGTCACAACATTAACGTTTGCCCCGGATGAGATGCTGTACTTCGCATCGTCCATGTGGGATTGAACATTGAATTCTTCAATTGCGTCGGGCGGGGGATTGATGTTCGAGTTGGGACTGAAGCCTTGGTTCGCCCAGATTCCGTCAATAGTGAAACTGTCTTGCATACCTTGTTGTCCGCTCACCGAGGGGCTGATCCGAGCCGCACCAACCACAGGGACCTGGTATGTCGCTTGGTAGGACTCCTTGGGAGCGGCTCCGGGGGTCAAGAGAATTAACTGAGTGAACTGGCGTCCGTTTAAGGGAAGATCAACCGCCTCTGTCGACCCAACCACCGTTCCCAAGCTTGCGCTGGCGGTTTGCAGCATGGGCGGCGCGCCCGTAACCGTGACCTGCTGGGTTGTGCCACCCACTTTCAAAGTGTAATCAGCTTCCAGGTCTTGGTTAGTGAGCAATTCCACGGACGATTGAAGTACCGTCGAAAACCCCTGCGCAGACACAGAAACTGAATATTCACCGGGTGGCAACTGCGTGATGGTGTAAAAGCCCGCTTTGTCTGCTGTGGCCACACGCCGCAGACCGTTGCTTAGGTTTACTACCGTTACCTTGGCGCCGGGAATGACGGCACCGCTCGTGTCAGTCACAATTCCATGAAAGGCGCCATTGATCAGAACATTCTGCGCTGAAGCCAGGCTGCTGAATGAAAAACCCAGGATTACGACCACGAACGCCCAGAACGCGAATCTCCGAACCTTTTTAGGTTGTTTCATTTTTCCCCTCCATTTTTGGGAGACACCCGGAGATACATAATATATGGTATATATGACGTTATCTGTCAAGCGAAATTTGGCGAAAAATTTGGTGGGACGAAAAAGATCGCCCGTAACTTCTGGACCCTCAGGGGCCGTCGCGCGAAGAGGCTTGGCCAGCGCCGGGCTTTCCCGTCCGATCGAGGATTGGAAAGGCTACACATATCGGCCGCCAGGATGGCAAGCTCAGGAAAAAAGATGTTAAATTAATGAAGGAACCTTCGGATAAGTTATTAAAAACAAGGGATTGGGTGTAACAATTACACGATTAGAGGCATGGATAAGAGGCACATCCACCGCAAGGGGGAGAAAGGGGTAGTTCCATCCCATTTATCACTAGAGCGACTGCCTTAGGACCTCGCTCAGTTCCTCGGGTGTTAGTGCCAGGGGATTTCCCTTCATACTGCTCGACCGGGCGACTTCTGCGCATACTTCCGGCACGGCTTTCTCTTCGACGCCGTACGATTTGAGAGATGGGGTCTCAAGTTCGCTGATGATTTCCCGCGTCCAGGTTACCACGTCCTGCGCAACGGCATCGCCGCGGCCGGTGAGCATGGCTGCAATCTTTTGATAACGGTCGAGAGCGGGGCTTTGCGGCGCGCGGGACCAAAGGGCAAGCAAGTTCGCCTCGATTCCGTGGGGGAGAATGGCGGCGCAAATGGCTCCGTGCGGGGCGCGATATCGGCCGCCGAGCGGCGCGGCAAATCCGTGAATAACGCCCAGGCCGGCGTTGGCCAGCGCCAATCCGCTGAGCAGCGCGGCCAGTGACATATCGCGCCGCGCGTCCAAATCCTGCCCATGGTGGAACGCCCGGCGCAACGATCGCGCTGCGAGCGGAATGCCCTGTTCGCAGCATCCGTCCGTCACGGGGTTGGCGCGGGTGGAAACGTAGGCTTCTATTAACTGGGTCAGCGCGTCCAGCCCGGTGCGCGCGGTCACGGCGGGCGGCAGTCCGAGGGTCAGTTCTGGATCAGCCACCGCAAGGCGCGGCAGCAGCCAGGGACTTCGCAGGCTGACTTTAACGCGCCGCTCCGGCACTCCCAGAACAGCGTTGCGCGTAACCTCAGAGCCCGTTCCCGCCGTAGTTGGAACAGCAATGAAGGGCGCCGCGGGATTTTGCAGGGGTTTCCCCTTGCCGACCACTTCAAGATAGTCCAGCACTTCGCCTGGGTTGGTAAGAAGCCCGGCGATGGCCTTTCCCGCATCGATGGCGCTGCCGCCGCCGATGGCAATGACCACGTCACATTCGGTCTCGCGAGCCTGCCGCACACCTTGCGCAATTAAGTCCAGTGTAGGTTCGCCACTCACCGTGAAGGGAGGGATTGTGCCACTTCGTGTCAGGGAGTCTGAACGCAAAACGTCGGCCCGCGTCGAGTCCCGGCCCGTCACCAGAAGCGCGCGGCTTCCCAACGAATTTGCCGCAGGGGCAACTTGCCGAATGGCGCCGTCGCCAAAAATGATTCGCCCTGCGGTGGCAAACTCAAACTGCATCTACAGTTCACCAACCTTCTTCGCCCGGGAAAACGTTTGAGAACTTCACGCTGAACCGTGGCTCCGCCATCAGTGACTCCGTGCGGTCGCGCCACACGGCGTAATGCGCGGTGGCTTTGTGTGCGGCAGTGGCTTCAACATTGCGATAAACCTCAACAAGCACGAAGCGAGTGGGATCATCCATTTGTTGCACCACGTCAAATCGCGCGATGCCCGGCTCCTTGATGCTGTTGCGCGCATTCGTAGCGGTGATTTCCTTGAATGCCTCGATGCAGTCAGGTTTCACGTGCACGTGGACGTGTACGACGAGCATGTTTTATCCCCCATTCCCGTATGTGCTTCATTTCAGTGGGAAGCTCGCCACGCGCCGCCAAAGGCTCGGATGGCCGTGTGCGAGCCAAACGTGAAGCAAGCGCGCTTTGAATTGAACATCAAGCCGGGGTCCCATCTCCGCGATGATTTGTTCCTTCAGGCTTCGCGGATAATCGCCGTAGAGAAGGCTCAAGTGAGGCATGAAGGCAGGTTCGCGCCGGGCGCCAAAGACTTCCAGAGCGTTTTGATGAGCTTCGCGCAGAGGCTTGGTGAGCGCCACATGCGCGAACAGGCAGCGGAAGTATTCATCAAGGAATCCGATTTCGCCGAGTCGCAGTGCGAGAGGATGAATTCCGGCGGCAACCTGCGCGGCCTTGGCAATCAAGTCTTCGCGCGACCCTCCGCGGCCGCCCAGCAGCGTCACGTGAGGAGGGAAATCCGGTCCGCCATGCCGGATGCTCAATCGCCGGATGATCTGCGAAAGGCGATCGAACACCTCGCCTCCGGGTATGAGCAAGAGGGAATATTTATTTCCGGCTTGCATAGAAAGAAAGGGTAAAGGCTAAAGGGTAAGAGGTAAAGTAGCGAATTCACCTCATGCCGGCCTTTAACCTTATACATTTCGACCGCGGTGGACGATCCCACGGCGTATCGGTTATTGCCCCTCTTTGAGCTCACGAAGCCAGAGATTGCGATAACGCACCGCGTGGTGGTGATCCTGCAAACGGAGCGGGAGCCTATCCGGTTCAGGAGTGTAGGGCGGTCGCTGGCGATTCGCCGTAGGGCCCATGATTTCCACGCGGTCCTGCACCAGGACGCCGTTATAGAACACCGTCACATTGGCGGGCCGGGTCAGCTTTCCACTGGAATCGAAGTGCGCGCCGTGAAACACGATGTCGTACATCTGCCACACTCCGGGCGGACGCGCGGCGTTTACCTGAGGAGGATATTGGCCATATACGGCGGCAGCTTCACCGTCCGCGTAGGTCACATTGTTGTAGGAATCGAGGACTTGAATTTCGTAAAGCCCGTGCAAAAAGACTCCACTATTGCCGCGGTCCTGGTCAGTCCCGTGCGGCGGGTTGGGCGTGGCCCATTCCACGTGCAATTGAAAATCGCCATAGGTGTCCTTGGTCCGAATGTCCCCTGTGCCGGGCAGCACCTGAAAGTAGCCGTCTCCCACTGTCCACTTCGCCGGACCACCGCCCTTGACCTCTTCCCAATTGGAAAGATCCTTGCCATTGAAGAGTATGATCGCGTCAGACGGCGGCCGCCCCGGCTTCTCCTGCGTGCTTTCCGTCCCTGGCGTAATAATAGGCGGCTCGGGCCGGTTGCGATCGTTTAGACCCCATTGTTGCTGGGCTTGCTGCGGCCAAGCATAGGGCCGTGAGGTTATCATGACAATGGAAATCACGGCGAGTCCCACACAGCATGCTGTTAACCACACTGCTTTTCGCATAATTTCTTTTCCCCCTAATCAATGAACTACGATTAAATCGCACGAGCGCGGCTATTGTACTCTGCAACCGCTCTCAGGTGATTGCGGATTTTTTGACGGTTACGGCCGCAAGCGGTTCCAAAGGTCGGTAAGCCCTTCGACCGTAAATTCCTTAGATTGGGAATAATTGATGATCTGGCGTTCCATCGTGTCGACCGTCTTTACCCCCTCGGGAATTCGGGCGGCGATTTCATGCGGGATACTCGTCACGCCGTGCCGGTCGCCGTGCAGCAGGTCGCCGGGCCGCACCGTGAGGCCGCCGACTCGCACCGGCAAGCCCACCTCCACAATATGGACGTAAGCGTGAGAAACCGCAATGCGGCCGGCAAAAAAGTGGAAGCCCAAGGGCTCCACTTCATCGAGATCGCGCACGGAGCCGTTGGTGACGCAGCCCACGCAGCCCATGGCCTTGTGCATGTTAGCGTTCACGTCGCCCCAGAGCGATCCGAGGCCCGGCGGGTCATCCAAGTCTTCCACCACGATCACTCGCGGGGCCGGAACCTTCATGATGTCCTGCCAATGCAGGCTGGGCGGAATCGCGGCGCCTTTTGCACCCGGCGTAATGGACTGAATTTTGAGCGTCACGGCGTATCCCACCATGACGCCAAGGCGCGGGAAGACACATTTGATTTCCGGGCGCATAAAACCTTCATTGCGCGGGCGCACGTCGAAAACTTCAACGGCGTTGGCGATGGTCGGCGTGTTGAAGGTGCGCAAATGCTCGAGCACTGCGGGGTCTAGGGGTTGCATCATCGATTCTCCGTAGTCAAAAGAAAATTTCTTAGAGCGGGTGACATTATATGGGGTCAGCGCGAAAAACCCAAATAATCGGCAGTGGGTCAGTTTGAAATTTCGGCGAAGGGGCGTCCCTTGCGAGTGCCCGGCCCGATGTCGCTGAACTGAAGGGCAGGGACAAGCCCTGCCCCTGCGGAATTCGAACTGATCCACGACGAAATAATCGTTTGCAGTGCGCGGCGCGACGATGCGCCTTCAGTTCGCTGAAGGAATCTCCGCCACGCGTCGCGCAATCTCCACTTCGATATCGGTACCCTCGTAGAACCACAGGCGTCCCTGCGCGCGGACGGTTTTGCCGTAAGGGCAATCGGGCAATTTGGGGTCGGCGTGCATGCACGGAACCAGCGGATTTCCCCAAGACCGGCCGGGATTCTGCCACGAAGTGATAATCCACCGATTGCCGGAAGCGGAACGAACGGCGGCGGCAGGCTTGCGAAGAATTTTGTTGTCATTGGTCTGCGAATTGAAATCGGGCGCGCCCTTCAGCATGACACAAACCTGGTTACGCAGGCCGGCCGTGGCGTTCTGCCCGGTCAAATCCACACCACTGAAGTTGCGGAGCCAGAGTTCCATCTCCACGTGATCATCCACAGGCCTGATGCGCGCTCCGAACGTCACGAAATTGGGAAGTGTCCATTGTGAACTCAGGCCGCCGTCTGCGCCTCGTTCCCAATCGACGTTTTCGATCACCATGTTTTTATCATTCCACACGGTGGGAATGTCGGTGTGTGCCAGGAAAATCAAGCCCAGATTTGCAAAGATCGCCTCGGGCAAATCCACGACGACGTAGCTTGCCCGGTCCCAAGGCAGGAAGACGCTGGCCTTGGTGCCCCGCAGGGGATCGATAGCGCCCTCCGTGAAGCCGATGCGGGGGTGGCGGCCACCGGGGTAAGGCAGCACGCGGATTTCTCCCGCCGCGGAAAGTTGAGGCTCCGGCGGATCGATGGCAAACTCTTTTGCACTCCTTTGCACCTCCTCTTCCCTCATGCCGCACACGATTGCCGCCTCCGCCCAGGAATACCGGTGATCGCGCAGCATGTTTTCAAGCCAGTAGCGCAAATCTGCGCGCGTGGCCGCGACTTCGGTGGGAAGGTCCGGGCATCCCGCCTTCGGCCCGGGATAGCGCGAGTGCATCAGAGGGTCTTCAGGGAGTCGGGCAAAATCGATGTGCTGCGCCAAATCCCCCAAGGCGAGAACGTGAAATCCATTTTCTTTGAGGAATCCCATGTACTGGCGGAAATTTTCCGGCGGCGTGCTGACCCAGGGGTGCGCGCGGTCAGGCACGCCGTGGAATTGCAGCACGATCACCTTGCCGCCCCGCGCGTTCGCGACCACTTTTTGAAAGTAATCCAGATTCCAATCGGGATATGCGTCGCCCGCAGTGGGGATGAGCAGCGGGTGGTGGTGCGCCGGGTCGAACGCCGGGCCGGGCTGCGATGCGCCGTAGCGCACCTCCGGCTGCATTCCCCGCCGCGCCATGAGATAGCCCTGCTGTTGGAGGATCGCCAGGGCCTCAGGCCCAAAATCGTCGCCGGGATGCGCGAACGTGGTTGGCCGCGGCACTCCCACCTTCTTGAGTTCGCGCTCTACCAGCGCCAACTCTCCGTGCAGGTGCGTGGCGTTGTGCGCGGTGGAAAAATTCCCGTGCGTCCACGTGTGATTGCCGATCTCGAAGCCCATTTGGTGGACTTCGGCAATCTCCTGCCAGGTCATGAAATTTTCTGAATCTTCCATCCAACGGTGGGTAACAAAAAACGTGGCGCGGAATCCCAGGTTCTTCAGGAGAGGGGCCACGAAGGTGCGATGGGACTTGGGGCCGTCATCGAAGGTGAGGGCGACGGTCCTTTCGGGGACGGGCACGGGAGATGAGGCAGGCGCAAGACCATACGCCGGCGCGCCGCGGATCTGAAACGCGGCCAACGCAACCGCATTGCGCTCGAGAAACTCTCTCCGGTTCAGCCGCGGTTTCCAGGGCAAGGATTTTTCTCTACTTGATGTGGCAGCTCGCCATTCCGCGCTTTTCCAGGTATTGCTGGTGGTATTCTTCAGCGCGCCAGAACTCCGAGGCCGGTGTGATCTCCGTTACGATCTTCCGGCTGTATTTTCCCGATTTGTCGAGCGCTTCCTTGGAGGCGCGCGCCGCGGCTTCCTGCTCGGGCGAGTGGAAGAATATCGCACTGCGATATTGTTTGCCGTAGTCGGGACCCTGGCGGTTGAATTGCGTGGGGTCGTGGTTTTCCCAGAAAATCTTCAGCAGCTTCGCGTAGGATATCTGTGCGGGGTCAAAGGTGACTTCCACCACTTCGGCGTGCCCAGTCTGGTCCGTGCAGACGTCCTGATAGGTGGGATTCTTCAGATGCCCGCCCGAGTAACCCACCGCCGTCGAGATGACCCCGTGGACGTGCTGGAACGCCACCTCAACTCCCCAAAAACACCCCGCGCCGAAAGTCGCTTTTTCCGTCGCCATGATGCCCCCTCCTATTGGAACCTTGCGAGCCAAGACAAATCTTATTCCGCTCGAAGTTGAATTTCCACTGTTTTGGATTTTGTCCCCGCAAATTGGATGCGCGACAGGTTCACACAGTTCGTCCATACACAGTCGTGGGCAAGCTGGCCTAAGCAGGCTTTATTCCCCGCCAGATTTCACCTGCACGTGTCAAGGGAATGGGAATTGGCTCCCCCCAGGCGAAGCTGGCTTCGGTTTGGGCCACGCCGGCGGCCTGATCGCGAGTCAGCCACAGGAGCGCGCTTCCGCCGGGCTTGAGGATTTGCGCGGCCAAGGGCACAAGTTCGTCCAGATTCCCGACCGCACGCATCGTGGCGAAATCAAAATGCGCCGCGCCTTCACGCGCCAAGTCTTCCAGGCGTTCTCCGCGCACCTCGACGGCGCTGAATCCGCACACGCGCGCCGCTTCCTTGAGAAACGCTCGCTTTTTGGCCACGGGCTCGAGCAGGGTGACGGCGAGCTCGGGGAAAACAATCTTCAGGGCCAACCCCGGAAAGCCCGCGCCGCTGCCAATATCGAGCAGGCGGCCGCGCAATTCCAAGTGTCGCGCGATGAACAGGCTTTCGCCAAAGTGCCGCGTCACGCTTTCTTCCGGGTCGCGAATGGCGGTCAGGTTGATTTTCTGGTTCCAGCGGTGCAGCAGGTCGAGGTAAGCCAGGATTTGCTCCGCCTGCGCCTCGGTTGGTTCCAACCGGAAGGGCTCAAGGAGCTGCCGAAGGCGCGTAGCGTCGAGCACGGAGGGATTGTAAACAGGTCAGCATGGCCACGCAAGATACG